>JAYSRS010000277.1:0-1748 GCA_043720935.1 Saprospiraceae bacterium | reverse complement strand
TAGATGGTTACTATTACAACAAAAATTGTGATTCTACTAATCATAGATCTTTTGCTTACTTTTTTTATAAAGATGGTTTTTTTATAAAAAGTTACAGATACCAAAATAGTCCATTGTCATTATTGGATTCAGAATTAGATACTTCTTTCAATATTCGAAATCAAACTCGTGATGAAGTTAATTATAGAGGCGCACTTAAAATAACAAATGATAGTGTCAAAATTGAGGTTTTTCAGTGCATTTATTATTGTAAAATTGTTAAAGTTTTTGGCAGAATTATCAATGATTCCACTTTAGTTTTTAGTGGAAAATCTGTTGGTAGTTATGAAAATTATTATCACGAAAGTTCTAACTATTGTGATACTTTTCACTTTCGAAAACTTGATTGGAAACCAGACCCAACCTATCAAATTGGCTTTGACAAAGAACTGAAAAAGCATAAATATAAATTCTAAATTATTGAAAATCAACAAGTTATGAAACAAGTTCTTACAACTTTATTTGAACATAAAAAGCTCTCAAAAGCCGAAGCCAAAGATATTTTAATCAATATCTCGGCAGGGCAATACAACGATGCGCAAATTGCGTCATTCATAACTGTTTATCTCATGCGCCCGATTGCGGTGGAGGAAATACAAGGTTTTAGAGAAGCCCTGTTAGAATTGTGCGTGGCAGTTGATTTGGAAGGCGTTGAAACCATTGATGTTTGTGGCACGGGCGGCGATGGTAAAAACACGTTTAATATCTCCACTTTGTCGAGTTTTGTCATAGCGGGTGCGGGTTATAAAGTGTCGAAACATGGTAACGTGGGCGTGTCTTCGTCGAGTGGTTCGTCGGATGTTTTGCAGCATTTGGGCTACACTTTTTCCAATGATGTGGACAAGTTGAAACGGCAATTAGACCAAGCCAATATTTGTTATTTTCATGCGCCTTTGTTTCATCCTGCCTTGAAAACGGTGGGGCCGATTCGGAAGCAATTGAGCGTCAAAACATTCTTCAATATGTTAGGGCCGTTGGTGAATCCTGCGCAACCAAAATATCAATTGACGGGTGTTTTTTCGTTGGAATTAGCCCGATTGTATCAATACATTTTTCAACAAATTCCCGATAAACAATACGCCATTATTTACGCCTTAGACGGCTACGATGAAGTCAGTTTGACGGGCGATTTTAAGCTCAAAATGAACCATAAAGAAGCTGTCATTTCGCCACAAAGCATTGGAAAACAATTAGTTACGCCCGAAAGTTTATTTGGCGGTGATACTGTTCCCGAAGCGGGTGACATCTTCATGCGCATCTTACGTGGGCAAGGAACGAAAGCCCAAAATGATGCCGTTGCCGTCAATTCGGGCTTGGCAATTCATACCATAAAACCGCATGTTTCTTTGGTGGATTGCATTGCGGAAGCGGAAGAAAGTTTGCGGAGTGGGAAGGCTTTGGGGGCGTTTGAAAAATTGATTTCATTGAGTTAAATTTTACACGGATTATCGGATTTTACGGATTTACGGATTTTTATAAATAGAATCCTTAAATCCGTAAAATCCGATAATCCGTGTAAAAATAAAAATTGATTATGAACATTTTAGATAAAATAGTAGCCGCTAAAAAAATAGTAGTAGCGCAGCGCAAAACCGAGACCCCCCTCAGTATTTTGACTCAAAAACCACTTTTCAAAGAAGCCCCATTTAGTTTAAGAAGGGCTTTAAAAAAAGTAGGTTCAAGCGGCATCATTGCGGAACACAAACGCA
>JAYSRS010000276.1:0-1755 GCA_043720935.1 Saprospiraceae bacterium | reverse complement strand
AAACGATTAAAATGAACTTAAATGCCTTAATTGAAGAACAAAAAGGCGCGATTCATACAACGGATTTACCTTTGATTATGGGTCATAAATCGCTCATCATTCAGTTGTTTCAAAACTTGGTTAGCAATGGTTTGAAATATAATAAATCTAAAAACCCTTCTATATCAATTAGTTATGAGTTGAATAGTCGTGGCGAAACCGTTTTTTGCGTAGCCGACAATGGCATCGGCATTGCGGTTGACCACCACCAAAAAGTGTTTGCGATGTTCCGTCGTCTGCACGCACAATCCGAATATGAAGGCTCGGGCATCGGCCTAGCATTTTGCGCTCGAATTGTGAACACTTACGGCGGCGAAATTTGGCTCGATTCGGATGTCGGAAAAGGAACACAGGTGTTTTTTACATTGCCTAAAGCCGTGGAAAATGTGAAATAAATCAGAAAAACATTATGCTTTTTATGAAATTGTATTACTTTGGTTGGTTGTTGATTGTGTTCAATTTAGCAGCGTTTTATTTTCCTTACAACAATTTTCGAGCAAAAGATACCCCCTCAGTATAAGCACGATTCCAGACGTCGAGGTGCTATAAACGGACAGTCAACTTGATGCGCTTTGACACCTGACATCTAAAATTTATTACAGAGATTGTTTCGTGATTTTTTGGCAACATTTTCGGCTTAAGTTTGCCGTCAAAATGAATTTTGTAATGAAAAAAATACTGATTTCAAGCGTTTTTGCTTATGTTTTTGCGGCTTGCACGGAGATTTCGCCCGTTGTTCCTGCACTCGGCGACCGTAAGGTTTTAGTCGAAGAATTTACGGGCGTTCGGTGCGTCAATTGCCCTGCGGGAGCGTCGGAATTGGAGAATTTGAAAAGCATTTATGGCGAACGCCTCGTAGTTGTGAGCATTCATGCAGGCGATTTTTCGCCGCCGTATTCTGACAGTCGCTTCGATTTTCGGACGCCCGAAGGCGATGCCTTGGAAAAACGTTTGGGCGCGCCTTTAGGCTATCCGACGGCGGTGATTAATCGAAAGCAATTTTCGGGACAAACGGGTTTGCAGGTTGGTCGGTCAACGTGGGCGGGGCTGATTGCGGCAGAAACGAAGGCTGCTTCGGCGGTCAGTTTTAGTTTTGAAAAAACGTATAATCCGACGACGCGGCAGTTTCAAATAACCGTAAAAGCCGTAGAAAACGCACCAAATGCCTTGGCAAACGCCGCTTTTTCGGCCATGATTGCCGAAGATAACATCGTGGATGCGCAAGAGACACCATCTGGAAAAAAGTCAGATTACAAGCACCGCCACGTTTTTAGAGCTTTTGCGGCGAACGATACAGCGATAAATCCGTCGGGTTTGGCGCAGGTGACGTACAGTTTTAGCGGCACGTTGAAGCCGAATTGGTTGGTCGAAAATTGTTCGATTGTCTTGATATTGAGCCAAAAAAATGGGGTCACGCAAGAAATTTTGCAAGTATCAGAGGTTAAAGTAATTTAAAGTAAATTAAATTAATGTTTATGAGAATTTTCCAAGGGTCTTAAACCCTTTAAAAGTTGCAAATAATTGATAATCAATATTTTATGAAATTTAACCTCCGCAGTATTTTGCTAATTTCCTTTTTGAAACCCTACACAATTTTCGCGTTATTCCTTTACTAAATGGCTCTCTGACAATTTTAGCGGTAAGTGCTTTTTTGTCATTCAGAAGGAATCTTTTTCCTGTGTATTTTCGCCGAAATAGGGTAAAATGCAACAAATA
>JAYSRS010000275.1:0-14728 GCA_043720935.1 Saprospiraceae bacterium | reverse complement strand
ATTTATCAAAAGCAAATTTAATCACTTGCGTACATGATTGATTGACAATGCCTTGCCCTTGTTCGTTTTCTGCAATCCAATAACCAATTTCTCCGATTTTGTTGTGGCCATCAATTTTATGAATGGTAATTCGACCAATAATGACGTTGTTTTTGATGATAACAAATGACCATTCAAGCCCTGCCGCGTGTCTTTCAAGAACGCCGTTGACGAATTTTTCGATGAAACTAACATCGTGCATTCGTGCTACCCACGTGAGCCATTTGCCTAGATATACGCGATTTTTGGCGGCGATGTCAAAAATGCCTTGTGCGTGTTTGGCCGCAATAAGTTCAAGATGCACTTGATTATTGATTGGAATAATCATAACTCAATATTTGTTTTAATTTACGGGCAATAGTAGTGCGCTAAGGCGAAAATCAAGGCAAATTATCCACTTTTTCGTCCAAAATACTGAGGGGGAGGTTTGGGGTGATTTGAAAATGGGGAAAAGTGTTTGCGTATGCACTGGGTACTTTAAAAAGTTGTCAAATCTTCAATTTTTTTGAGAAATTGCCTAACTTTGCCCAAATATTGGGATGTCAGATGTCAAATTCCAAATTGTACCTTGAAATTTGACATCTAAAATTTGAAATTCTCCTTGAAGCAGACATTTTTAAAAATCACTATTAACTAACGTATGAAAATTTTTCATCTTTTTTTACTCCTCACAATCATTAGTTTAGCAAGTTGCAACGGCGACGACGCAAAAAAAGTAGAACTCAACGGGCGTTGGGATTTGAAATATGCGGAACTCAACGGGCAACCTGCCCCGTCTTTGGAACGTATTTATTTTGATTTCAATAACGGCAATTTGACAACAAATTTCAACGAGGCAACGACCGACGAAACAACGGCATTTGAACTTACGTCAGAAAAAATTGTCAAAAATAGCACCCCCAAAATCGAATTTAGTATCGAAACGCAAACCGATTCCCTCCTTGAATTGACGACTGAAATGCGCGGTTTCGATTTCAAACTGGTTTTGGTACGCGGCTTGATTAAGTAGTTAATGGGTTATTAAGTTATTGGTTATTCGTAAGCAACCTAACAACTTAGTAACCAATAACTTAATAACCAATATCTATTTTCCTAATCTGTAAAGCAATCTTTCTACGTAACATGAAAAGGCTTTTTATTCTCGCAACGCTTTGCCTCTCCATCACTTACGCGGCCTTTGCAGCCGTCGAAGCCAGTGTTTCTCACGCCTGTTTTAAGGGCGAAAAGGAGAATTATGTAGAGTTTAACATCTACATCATGGGGCCGTCTGTGAAGTGGAATCAGGTGGACACAACCGACTCACAGGCACACATCGAAATCAGCATTTTGTTCAAACAGAAAGGCCAAATTGTGCAGTTTGACAAATATGCCATGAAAAGCCCGAAATCGCTTGACCCCGTAAATTTTATTGATGTCAAACGCTATGGCATCAAAAATGGCGTATATGACATCGAAGTACAATTTAAAGACCTCAACAAAGCGGGCAATGACGCCGTTTACAGGTCGAATATTATTGTGGATTATGATAATGTCAACTTGCGTCAAAGCGATATTCAATTGTTGAGTTTTTTTGAACAAGACAGCTTAAACAAACGGATGGGGTCGAAAAACGGCATTTTTATGGAGGCTTTGCCCTTTGCTTTTTACGATTACAATAGGGCGAATCTCATGTTTTACAATGAGATTTATAACACCGACAAAAACGTCAATGACGATTTTTTAGTGACGTGTTCTGTCATTAAAGCCTTCGGCAATCCGAACGAACAACCTGCAATGGTGGCGCATCGGCGGAAAAAACCCGCACCCGTTGTGACCAATCTTTTGTCGTTTGACATTGCGAAATTGGAGTCGGGCAACTACCGCTTCGTGGTCAGCGTTCGGAACAAAAACAACGACCTTTTGAGCGAAAAAGAGACGTTTTTTCAACGTAGCAACCCCTTTTTCAACCGTGTTGATACCTTGACGGCGGAGTCAATCAAGGAGCAATTTGTCAATAATTTGGAAGAAAAAGACTTGCGCTATTCCGTTCGAGCGATTATGATGCAAGTACCCGACGATGATGTGGTGATTCTCAACGAAATGCTAAAAAACAAGGATATGGCCGCGCAAAGGCTCTATTTGTTCAAATATTGGGCGAAAAAAAGCGCGACTTTGCCCGAACAAGCCCACGACGAGTACATGATGACCGCCCGAAATGTGGACAGAATTTACGGCAATGGCATGGGTTTCGGCTTCGATACCGACCGTGGCCGTTTGTTTATGAAATATGGTCGCCCAACCGACGTGATTACCGTTGAAAACGAAACGGACGCGCCGCCTTACGAGATTTGGGTCTATGACCGTATTGAGAAAAATCAGCAAACAAATGTAAAATTTATATTCTACAATCCGTTGCTCATTACCAACGGTTATCGCTTGTTGCATTCGACTTGTCGCGGCGAAATCCAAAATCCCCGTTGGAAATCTGATTTATATAGAAACGCACCCGACAATACAAAAACGGGTGGTTATATTGACGGAACGGGTAATGTGAATCGAGGCTTTAATCGCCGTGCCGAACAGTTATTCAACGACAATTAGTATATAAAAATGCCAACACCGCCGCCACACATATCCATCGTTGCCCCGCTTTACAACGAAAGTGAAACGCTGCCACAACTCGTCGAACGGCTGAACGCCCTCATGGATGCGTGGAACGCAAAATCTTTTGTCATTCAGCAGGAACAAAACGCACAACTTGAAGTGGTTTTGGTGAACGACGGTAGCCGCGACAACACCGCCGCCTTGATGCAGCAACTTGCCCTCGCCGACCCACGTTATCATTGTGTTTTTTTGGCGCGGAACTACGGACATCAGATTGCCCTCTCCGCAGGGCTGTCAAAAGCCCGAGGTACTGAGGGGGTCTTGGTGATTGACGGCGACTTGCAAGACCCGCCCGAATTGTTGTCGGATTTTTACGCTAAATATCAGGAAGGTTACGACGTGGTGTATGCGATTCGGCAAAAACGCAAGGAAAATATCGTCAAAAGGGCCGCTTACCGCTTGTTTTACCGCTTGCTCAAATCCATTTCTTACATTGATATTCCCTTAGATTCGGGCGATTTTTGCTTTATGTCGCGCCGTGTTGTGGATATTTTGAACCAAATGCCCGAAGACAGCCGCTACATACGCGGGATGCGTTCGTGGATTGGTTTTCAGCAAATCGGCCTTCCGTACAACCGTGCAGAACGGGCGGCGGGCGACTCAAAATACGGTTTCAGTATGCTGCTAAACCTCGCCTACAATGGCATTTTTAATTTTTCTGAATTTCCGATTAAAGTCATAAAACGCATAGGTTACTCCGCCGTTGGGGCGTCAATGCTGTATTTGATGTACAGTTTGTATCGAAAATTGATGTACAATGACGTACCGCAAGGCTTTACGGCAACGATTTTTATCATCGTTTTTTTTAGTGGCATTCAATTGTTTTTTATGGGCATCATGGGCGAATACCTATTGCGGATATTTTTCCAAGTAAAAGGACGACCTTTGTTTATCGTCGAAAAGGAGATTGTAGAAGGGGCGAAGGTGGTGGGAAATAAAAAAGAGACCCCTCAGTAAAAAAGGCGGTTTTTGTCCTAAAATGAATGAAAATAGCATTTACTCAAACATATAGGAACAAAAATGCCCTAAGTGGATAGTTTTTCGGCGAAAATTGCAGGAAATTGTATCTTTGTGTTAAAATTAAAAATATGAAAATAGATAAATTTTCTTTCAAAAATAAATTTCTAGGTTGGGAAGTAGAGCCTATTGAACTGGGGCAGCTCAATTTATTGGTTGGTTTGTCGGCTTCTGGTAAATCGCAAATTCTGAATGCCTTGTGGTTTATTAGAGGCATTGCCCTTGGAAAAGCGATGAATAGTATTGAATGGGCTGTTAAATTTTCTATCGAAACGGTGCAATATGAATGGAAAGGGGCATTTGGAGAAACAACTTTTGGTGAAGATTATAAGCTAGAATATGAAAAAATTAGTAATCTGACGACGAGCCAAAGCATTGAACGCAAACGAGACAATTCTTTAATCGTACATGACCCGATTAACAGCGAGTTTCAAAATTATAGCAGCCGACAAGCTGGGCATGGGCTTCTATTTAAACTTTATGCAGAGTATGATTTTATCGAGAAAGCCGTTCAAGGGTTCAAAAAAATGGTGTTACGCGACCATACTTTGTCGCAAGCGGATGTTTATGCCGATTTTTTTAAAACCCGTTTTCGTTACGACCGTTCCAAATATGGTCATTTTACGCTAGAAGATTTGCAAAAAAGTGGCTTTACAACTGCTGAACGCTTATTGATTGCTTACAAAAATAACATGTCCGAAGTAGAAACAGTTAAAGCAGATTTTATCCAAATCTTTCCACAAGTAACCGATTGGACAGTGGATGAAATTAAAAATAGTGGACAAGATGGTGGGCATATTGAGTACAGAATTAAAGCGGGTGGTAGTCGAAAATGGGTGCCACATTGGAATATTTCGTCAGGTATGTTGCGAACGCTTAACTATTTGGTTGAACTTAATTTGGCAGATGAAGGAACGGTTTTTTTAATTGATGAATTTGAAAATAGCCTAGGACACAACTGTTTACCACGCATTGCCGAAGATATTTTAATCAGATGTATAGACCAACAATTTATCATTACAAGCCATCATCCCGACATTATCAACGAGTTTCCAATGACCGATTGGAAGGTCATTAATCGTCATAATGGCCGTATTTCAAATGTTAGTGCCATGGAATTGCCTTTTAGCCGCAGCGCACACGAGCCATATTTGTCTTTGATAAACCATTTTGAAACGCAAGAAACACTATGAATATCTACTTTTTGGTCGAAGGAGAAGCTGAATTAGGTGTTTATCCCAAATGGATTGAGTTTTTACTCAATGCTAAACTTCAACGTGCGTCTGCTTATGATGCCGTTCTTGATAATAACTATTTCATTCTGAATGGTCGGGGTATTGGGACAATGATTCATCGCAGCATCAGAAACGCGGTTCAAGATATTAATACACACCCTGTTTTCGATTGGTTTGTCATTATTTCTGATGTTGACGACCAAAGTTCTAATGACAGAATTAGCCTTATCGAAAATGTCTTTCTTGAATCTAGTTTTCCCCAATTGCCGACCAATTGTCAAACGAAAATACTTGTTCAAAATCGGTGTTTTGAAACGTGGCTTTGTGGCAATAGAGACGCTTTTACATTGGCTCAAAATAATACCAACAAAAATGTCCAACGGTTTTTGAATTTTTACAATGTCGCTACAAATGACCCTGAATTGATGCTAAAAGATGGTGACGCACGTTTTGCGAGTTTGACAATTGCTAAATATCACGCAGCTTATTTGCATCATTTGTTGTTGCCAAGTAAGTACAACAAAGGTTCAGCGCACCAACTTATTGACGTGGCTTACTTGCAAAATCTGCAAAATCGTTTGGAACAGACACCAACGCACTTAACCACATTCGAAAATATGACTGCTTTCCTCCAAATTTTAGCACAACAAATTTGAAAAGAGACCCCTCAGTAAAATTCATCATTCACAGTTTATCATTCATCATCTAAAAAAAATATGATACAAGAACTCGTTTATTCGTCGCAGGAGATGATAGATTTAGAAGACCGCTACGGCGCACACAACTATCATCCGTTGCCCGTTGTGTTGTCGCGTGGCGAAGGTGTGCACGTTTGGGACATTGAAGGCAAGCATTATTACGATTTTTTATCTGCGTATTCGGCTGTCAATCAAGGGCATTGTCATCCGCGCATCGTTGCGGCGTTGATTGAACAAGCTCAAAAACTGAATCTGACGTCTCGCGCTTTTCACAACGATATTTTGGGTCATTATGAAGAATTTATGACCAAATTGTTCGGCTACGACAAGATTTTGCCGATGAATACGGGCGTTGAAGCGGTCGAAACTGCCGTAAAATTAGCGCGTCGGTGGGGCTACGAAGTGAAAGGTATTCCCTCAAACATGGCCAAAGTGATTGTTCTCGAAGGCAATTTTCACGGGCGCACCATGACGGCGATTTCCGCTTCGGGCGACCCTGATAGCCGCATCAATTACGGCCCTTATTTGGAGGGTTTTGTCCGCATTCCTTACAACGATTTGGCGGCTTTGCGCGTTGCCGCGAGCGACCCCTCAGTATGTGGCTTCTTGGTTGAGCCGATTCAAGGCGAAGCGGGTGTCGTCGTTCCCGATGCCGATTATTTGCCAACGGCTTTCGATATTTGCAAAAAAAATAATGTATTATTCATTGCAGATGAAGTACAAACGGGCATTGCGCGGACAGGAAAGATGTTGTGCATTGACCATTTTGACATTCAAGCAGATATTTTGGTATTAGGAAAAGCGGTATCGGGTGGCGTCTATCCTGTCTCGGCGGTCTTGGCGAATGACGCTATTATGATGCTCATTAAGCCAGGTCAACATGGCTCAACTTACGGCGGCAATCCGACAGCGTGTGCGGTCGCAATTGCGGCGATGCAAGTCGTTTTGGATGAGAAATTGGCCGAAAATTCTGTATTTTTAGGCAAAATGTTCCGCAAACGGATGAATGCCTTGAAAAATCACCGACCCGATTTGATTGCCCTCGTTCGTGGCATGGGCTTGTTGAACGCCGTCGTGATTAACGATTCCGAAGACTCAAAAACGGCGTGGAATATTTGCTTGAAACTCGCCGAAAATGGTCTTTTGGCCAAACCGACGCACGGCAATGTCATTCGTTTTGCCCCGCCCCTCGTTATGACGGAGGATGAAATGGACAAATGTTGCGCGATTATTGAAGAAACATTGGCGGGTTTTTGACAAGAGACCCCCCTTAGTATAAAATGTGAAAAAACCTTGCAAACGCTTGTTTTGTAAGGTTTTTTAGTATATTTTTGTCTCAAAATATCGAAATATGAGATTCGTAGATGTAAAAAATGACATTGCTTTTCGGAAGATTTTTGGTAACGAAAGCAAAAAAGTGATTCTAATATCCTTTTTAAATGCTGTTTTGCATTTGGAAGGTGAAGCACGCATTCAATCAATCAGCATTGCAAACCCCTATCAGTTGCCGATATTGCCGAACATGAAAGCCTCCATTATTGACGTAAAAGCGTCTGATTTTAGAGGCAATACGTTCATCGTTGAGATGCAAGTTGCCGATGTTTTAGGCATGGATAAACGTTTGTTATATTACACAAGTAAGGAATATAGCCAGCAAATTGTAAGCGGCGAGCAATACACGGAACTCAATCCCGTTATTTTTATTGGTATCTTCGATTTCAACTTTACAAAAGATGCGGGTTATTTTTCACACCACGCCATTTGTAACGTTAAAACGCAAGAACGGCTCATAAAAGATATGGATTTTTACTTTATTGAGTTACCCAAATTTTCAAAAAAGGCCAAAGATTTAACCAATGTCATGGATAAATGGATTTATTTCATAAAAGAAGCCGAAAATTTAGCCGTCATTCCTGAAAATACGGATGATGAAGGCTTGCAAGAAGCCTACGCGGATGCCAATAGAAACACTTGGACGAAAGAAGAATTAGATGCTTACATATATGCGGGTATGCGTGAGCAAGACGGACGTGGAAGAATACAAAAAGCGGTGCAAAAAGCGGTGCAAGAAGCAGTGCAAAAAGCAGAACAAAAAACACGACAGGAGTTAGTTGTAAATATGTACAATGCAGGTATCGCCATAGAACAAATAGCTAAAATTTCTAAATTGTCGAATGAGGAAGTACGTGAAATCATTGAAAAGTAAAATTTGATACCCCTCAGTATGAAACGTAAACATGAATCATTCCGAATTTTCTAACAACGAAAATTCGGGATGATTCATGTTTAATATCCTAATATCGTGTAATATCACAATATCATTTTCTCAATTTTCTACATTTTCCTCCGACATTTGTCCCAGTTCAAAAGGAAAAAACACGATAAAACTGCTCCCTTTTCCCAATTCTGAACGCACGTCAATCGAGCCTTTATGTGCCGTTATCATCGTTTTGACGTAGGACAAACCCAAGCCAAAACCCTTCACATCATGCACGTTGCCCGTGTGTACGCGGTAAAATTTCTCAAAAATTTTCTTTTTCGCTTCTTTTGTCATGCCAATTCCTTTGTCAGAAATCGTCATTTCGACACCGTTTGAGACGTTTTGGGTAGAAACCGTAATTTCGGGATGTTCGGGCGAATACTTGTTCGCATTGTCCAAAAGGTTGTTGATGATATTGGAAATGTGGTTGAAATCACCTTCGATGATGGATTTTTGCGCGTTCAAAACGGCCTTCGTTGTCCCTTCTTTTCGCTCGACTTGTAGCGTGATATTGCCTAAAGCTTGTTCGATAATATCGTGTAAATCAATGCTTGATACATTTAGATTAATGCTCCCGCGTTCAATAACGGCCATTTGTAGCACCTTTTCTACTTGTCCGTTCATGCGTTTATTTTCCTGTCTGATAATGTCCGCGAATCGGCGAATCTTGTCGGGATTGCCAATTACTGAGGGGTTCGTGATGGAATCCGAAGCGAGAGAAATAGTTGCAATCGGTGTTTTAAACTCATGCGTCATGTTGTTGATAAAGTCGTTTTTCATTTCTGACAACTTCTTTTGCCGATAAATAATGTTAATTGTATAAGCAAAACAACCCAATATGACGGCAACAAAAAGCAAGGAAAACAGCAAATTGAGCCACAAAGTCCCCCAAACAATCGAGGTTTTAGTCGGAAAAAAAACGTAAAGCTGCCCGGGAGACGTTAAGTCGTTTTTGAATAAACTGACTCTATAATTGGTCGTTTTTAAAAAATCAAAAGCCGCTTGATTTTCGTTCGGTACGACGTAATGATTGTTAAAAATAATCCAACTGTCCGACGCATTTGACCGCACGCCATAGCTAAACGGCACAGAAATGTTGCGCTCGCCAAACTCTTGCCGCAAAATAGCATCAAGTTTAATGACGGCGATGCGTTCATCAAGCGGCGTGCTAAACATCTCCTGTTTAAGTTGCACGGCTTCCATCTTTTTTTGCAATACTGAGGGGTCGCCCGTTTGAACGTCTAACTGTTGATATCGAACATTTCCCGTAATTGTATCTACTTGAATCTGCCTAATGGAATAACCATTCGTGTAACGATTGAGTTGATAATCCTCGGCACTCTCTAATCGTTCGGCAGCCTTGGTTAAAGCCGCCAAAATGTGGCTGTCAAATTGGTCTTCGTTGAGCCGAATACTGTTTTGAATGAAGCCAATTTGAAGCGACATCACGCCAATCACGGCGGCGGTCATGAGGCCGATAATTAACCAAATTTCTTTTTTATTCATCTTAAAAGGCGTTGTTGGGATAAGTAATAACACGAATGTAACGCGCACTTAATGCGACTTTCAAGTCGCATTAATAGCTCATTTTAAGCAAATATCAAATTATTCGTGATAAACAGCGACTTAAAAGTCGCGTTACGCATGTGTTGCGGTTTCAAGCCTCAAAATTAGACAATAGCGACGTTTCAAAATGGTTTTTAACAGAAATTTAATAAGAACGTCGCCCCCTCAGTATAAAAATCAAAAAAGCCGTTCCAAGTTGTTCGGAACGGCTTTTCATTTATTTGCGCTTTTTTAAGTCTTTTTTAATCAAAAGCCCAATGCTAAACCCATAGTTTCGGGTTTTACTTCCTGAATAAGAATTTTGAATATTTAATAAACCTAAATTAAAACGACTATCTAAATCAACAATAACACGGTCAAAAATAAACAGTGTTTTATCGAATCCAACAATAAAATTCACATCGTAAGGTTTAAAAAAGTTAGTACTACCCTTAGGATTATCGTTCAGAACGGTGTAATAGTTTAATATTGCTCCGTTAACGCCTAAAAATAGTATTAATGAATTACCTTTAAAGCAATAATTTGGCATTAGTCCTAAAGAAAGATAATTTAGAGAATAACCTTTAAAATCATCTTTAACGTTTTTTTGGGCATATCCCATTTCAACATTAAAACCCAAAGAAGTGTCATACCAATTTAGATAAGTTGATAAAGCAACGTCATAACTTGCACCCCTAGGCTTATAGCGACTTGGCAAATCTTCGTATAAAAGATTTGCCAAACCACCAGACAAGCGTACCCCAAATAACTGTTCTTTATTTTGAGCATTCATATTAGAATTACTTACAAAGAGACACAGCACTATAAAATATCTTATTGTGCGGTGTCTCTTTGTAAGTACCGTTGTCAAATAATTTTTCATTACTGATTTATTAATGTTGAACTGTAAATTACCCAAAAATCTGATTCAGCAAACCCGCCAAACGAACGCCGCCTTTCAGCAACTGCCCGTTCATCATCTCAACGTGGTCGTAATTGTAGCGATAACTCAATTTTTGGTCGGGTTGGGTCACGCTTTTATACACTTTATCGGCCAATTGATAGGACTCAAACAGCCATCCCGATAGCGGTTGTGCTTGCCACGCGGTGCGTTGTTCGGTGGTCGCATGATTGATATTTGCCGTGTATTCGGTGTAACTCAATTTTTGAAATTCAATTAATTTATCATCCCAAAGCGCGTGTAAATTCGTGGGTTCATTGAACCAAAACACCTTGATTTTATTGCCGCCCAAATCTTCCGCCCGTCCTACGTGCAAAGGCTGATGAATGTCGCCGACAATGTGAATGACCAAACGTAAATACATTCGTTTTTTCTCCATGCTTAAATTCTTGTTTTTCAATTCACTAATCAAAAAATTGAGTTTTGTAAACGCATCCACAATCGAATCGCGTTGCAAGTAAGCCGAAAAATCGGGGTAGTTCAGATGCCACGGGGCGTTGATATAGTGCCACGGTTCGATGTATTTCATCGCCGTATCGGACTTTATAAAATCCGCCCAATTGCTCGAAATAGCGATGGATTCATTGCCCAAAATCTTGCGAATCCGCCTCTTCGCTCGACGCGTCAAATGACTGTTAGCCACCTCGCCCACGACGCGATGACCCGTTGCGCCCCAAGTCGGCGAAATGGATGTAAGTTCTTGTTTATCAATAAAATACGCCTTCGATTTTAGAGGCATAAGCAATGCTAAAGGCAATAAGAATAAGAATATTTTTTTCATCATTTCTTTTTTAATGTAACTTATTTTAAGGCGTAATGTTAAGCGTTTTGACTGTATCTAACCCAATTAACGGAGAGATTTTTTATTTTTCAAAAAAGTACCCCCTCAGTATAAACGTCAAAAACCCTTGAAAACACGCTGTTTTCAAGGGTTTTTGTCATTTACACTGAGGAGCTATGCCGTCACTCTTTTTTTTGCCAGCCGCCAATAAGCGCACCATACAAAACAAACAAAACGAACATATAACCGCCGTCTAATGCGCCCAAAGCCAGCGATTTTTGGCTGAACAAATGAGACGCGACAATCTCAAAAAACATAAATGAGCCGATTGCTGCCCCTGCGATTGCGCCGTCTTGCCAACCTCTAATATTCATGCGTTGATACAAAAGGCTTAACACGACACCCGCCGCAAGAGCCGCGACAACGCTCATAATGTAAGGCGCAACCGACGCATTTGCTTCGATTTGCGCTTGTGTGATGCCGTGTCCAGCCATCCAAGCGTCGGCAAAAATAGTGTACCAAGCCATACCCAAGCCCATATTAATGAAGATGAAGGCGGCAACTGCTAAATAATTAATTTTCATAATAAAAAAGATGTTAGTTAGAGAATGATTTTTAAAATTGAAACAAAAATAACTCTTTGTGTTGAACGTCGTACAATTTTTCAACTTTTTTTTTAAAATAATTCGTAATTATCGGTTTTATGCCGCAGAATACTGAGGGGGTATCTAATTGCGGCGTAGCTGCAAAATCTAGGTAATATTAACTTATAAACTCACTTTTTCCTGCGGTGTAACCGCAAAACCGCTTGTTTTGCGGTTTTGCGGTTACACCGCAGGGGAAAATGCTTGTTGGTTTGAATGTTACCTAGATTGGGCAGCTACGCCGCCGTGAGAAAGTCAAAGTGAAAGTTATTGAATTTATGGCTTTTTTTCTTGTATATGTTCAAAAATCATGCATTTTCGCCCAAAATTTAATAAAATGAAAAAAACAACGGCCTTATTTTTAAGCGTATTCTTTACCTTTTTTGTGTTAAAATCTTTTGCCCAAAATGCAAATGGAGATTTTCAAACGCCTTTTGAGCGCGACTCTACACACACCGCAACGCATACTGAGGGGGTCGCTTTTTACAAAAAACTCGCGCAGCTTTTTCCGCAAAAAATGACGCTTTCTACTTTCGGCGTGTCCGATTGTGGCGAGCCGTTGCACGTAGCCGTCATTAGTTCCGACAAAATATTTACGCTTGAATCGGCTCGAAAAGCGGATAAATTGGTGCTTTTTATCAACAATGCAATTCATCCTGGCGAACCTGAAGGTGTGGACGCTTCTATGTTATTCGTCAGAGATTTGGTTTTGAATCCTAAAAATGAAGCGTTTTTAAAGAAAATTGTCGTCGTTGTCGTGCCGTTTTATAATGTTGACGGCGTTCTAAACCGCAATTCAACGACGCGGGCGAATCAAAATGGGCCTGCTGAATATGGTTTCAGAGGCAATGCTCAAAACTTGGATTTGAATCGTGATTTTATTAAATGTGATACGCGCAATGCGGCTAGTTTTAACCAATTATTTACCAAATGGCAACCCGATATTTTTATTGACAACCATACGTCAAACGGCTCGGATTACCAATATACAATGACGTGCATTGCGACGCAACAGTCGAAGCTCGCGCCACAACTTGCTGATTATCAACAAAATAGCTTGCTGCCGCAATTGTACGCCGCCATGAAATCGGCCAATTTTGAGATGACGCCTTATGTCAATTTTGACGAAAAACCCGCCGACGGCATTATCGGTTTTATGGATGCACCGCGTTATTCGACGGGCTATGCGGCCCTGCATCATGTTATCGGATTTATGCCCGAAGCCCACATGTTGAAGCCGTTTCCGTCGCGGGTGTGGGGAACTTTGGCGTTTGAAAAGGCCGTTTTACAAATATGTTTCGACGATAAAAACAAGATATTAGCGGCTAAACGGGCGGCGATTGATTTCTATAAAAAAGAAAAAACGACCTTTGAATTGCAATGGACATTGGACACAACGCGGCGTAAATCGTTGATTTTCAAGGGCTACGAAGCTAAAATGAAACCGAGCGAGGTGTCAGGTTTGCCGCGCTTGTGGTATGACAGAAATGCGCCTTACGAAAAAACGATTCCGTACTTCGATTTTTTTACCCCCTCAGTATCCATCGAAAAACCGACGGCTTACATCGTCCCGCAAGCCTATCAGCGCGTCGTGGAGCGTTTAAAATGGAATGGCGTCGAAATGATTGAATTACAAGCAGATACGCTTATTGAAGTTGGTTTATATCGGATTAAAGACTTCAAAAGTTCAGCAAATCCTTACGAAGGACATCATCCGAACGGCGGTGTTGAATTGGCAACAGAAACGCGGAAAGTGCGCTACAAAAAAGGTGATTTTTGGATAAATTTGAATCAAAATGCCAACCGTTACATCGTCGAAACGCTCGAACCGCAAGGCATGGACAGCTACTTTTATTGGAATTTTTTTGATGGTATTTTGAACCAAAAGGAAGGCTATTCTGACTATGTTTTTGAAGATGTGGCCGCCGAAATCCTCAAATCTTCGCCTGATTTGCGTAAAAAACTAGAAGGAAAACGTGCTGCCGACCCTAAATTTGCCGCAAGTGCCGCCGCACAATTGGATTTTGTGTATAAAAATTCGATTTATTATGAGCCGTCGCATCGGGTTTATCCTGTTGGAAGGGTGAAAAAATAAGTAAAAAAAAGCGTCTATACTGAGGGAGTGTTTCAAAGGAAAAACCTACATTTATAGAAAAATAACGGGCATGTTCAGTTTGACCGAGGCGATAAATTCAAGTCATATCGCCAAATTCCGACCTTGCAAGAATACATTTTGGTCAATCAAAAACACGCTTGCATTGAGCAGTTTTATCGAGACGAAACAGGCAAATGGATTTTCGGCGACGTTATTTCCGAAGGCGTTTTTAAGCTCAAAAGTCTGCCTTTTGAGTTGGATATCAAAAAGGTTTATCGGGAAATAAATTTTCTGTTAGCCGACAAATAATATAATTTATAATTTATAAAAATTTGGTAATCAATTATTTATGTATTAAAATTCAAAAGCCAAACGTCGCTAAAACGTTTGGCTTTTGAATTTTAATACAAAAACACCCCTCAGTATTTCAAAGATTTTTAGCAACCCAACCGTTAATTTTCTGCATAATGTGGCTAAAATTAACGCCAATGCCAACAACTGTTAAATATTTCAATTCTTCATACCTTAAAGTTACACTTTTTTCACAAATCACATTCCGCAAACGTTAAATTCTGAAAAAGCGACCCCTCAGTATTTTGGTCGAAAATAGGTAAAAAACGGGCTTTGGTCAAGTGGTTTTAACAGTTCATCATTTATTTTAGGGTGAAAATTTATCAACACTAACTTTGCGACACATCGGGGAGATTGTTAGAAATAAGGAACGTTAAGTAAATAAAAGCGTATTTTACTGGCTCTTTCTCGCTGCGCTCGAAAATCGCCATCTGAAGGATTTTTTAGGAGGCAGCTTGT
>JAYSRS010000274.1:0-1757 GCA_043720935.1 Saprospiraceae bacterium | reverse complement strand
AAATCAATGTCTTGCGTTGTCCCTTGACCCCTCAGTATTTTTTGCAAAATCTTCTCCATCCAGCCCGTTCCTTCGCGGCAAGGGGAGCATTGTCCGCAACTTTCGTGGTGATAGAAACGCGCAAAGGTGAACAAATTTTTGACAATACTCGTCGAATCGTCCATCACAATAAAGCCGCCCGAACCAAGCATCGTTCCCGTTGCAAAACCGCCGTCGCCGAGACTTTCATACGACATCAAACGCGGTTCGCC
The DNA here is from genome assembly GCA_043720935.1 of Saprospiraceae bacterium. Taxonomy (GTDB): domain Bacteria; phylum Bacteroidota; class Bacteroidia; order Chitinophagales; family Saprospiraceae; genus JAAFJT01. Next base: position 1,506 of record JAYSRS010000274.1, on the reverse strand, counting down.
TTTTGCGGTGTTCAAAATCAAGTTTTTTGGCAAAATTGGCACCGAAGAACCACCCGCAACGACGGCTTTAAGTTCCCGACCGCCTTTAATGCCGCCGCAATATTCATCCGAATAAATAAATTCCTCTACTGGAAGACCCAATTCAATTTCATAAACCCCTGGCTTATTAATATGTCCTGATGCTGAAATCAATTTCGTTCCCGTCGAGCGTCCGATGCCAATTTTAGCATATTCTTCGCCACCCATCTTCAAAATCGGTACAATTGCCGTGATAGTTTCCACATTATTCACCACTGTCGGACGTCCCCACAAACCCGCAACCGCAGGAAAAGGCGGCTTAATTCGAGGATTTCCGCGCTTACCTTCAAGCGATTCCAACAAAGCTGTTTCTTCACCGCAGATGTATGCACCCGCGCCAATTTGCATATACATATCAAGGTCATAACCCGAACCTTTGATGTTTTTGCCAAGCCAACCCGCCGCGTAAGCCTCTTTCAAAGCCTTTTCCATGATTTTGTAAACGTACGCATATTCCCCACGAATATAGATATACGACGTGTTTGCACCCAATGCAAACGACGACGCAATCATGCCTTCAATGAGCAAATGCGGCAATTTTTCCATCAAATAACGGTCTTTGAACGTGCCAGGCTCCGATTCGTCGGCATTGCAGACCAAATAACGGGGCACACCTTCTGGTTTTGCCAAAAATGACCATTTCAATCCCGTCGGAAAACCTGCACCGCCCCGACCGCGCAAACCCGATTTTTTCACTTCATCAACGATAACAGAAGGCTCCATCGTAAACGCCTTTTCAACCGCCGCATAACCGCCCATCTGACGATACACGTCGTAAGTGTGAATGTTCGCTACGTGAGCGTGCTCTAATAATAATTTCTTACCCATATTATTTCTTAAATGCTTGAATATTCGTTGTTTATAGACCCCTCAGTATTTTAGTCTTTATAAGGCAATTCTTCGGGTCGTTTCGCTGTTATTGCTGTAAATCCCGTAACTTGATTCAAATCGTGTATAAATTTATTGTCCTCTAATAATGCCATTTTTCTATCAGACATTAACACTGCGGGAATGTGATTAATATCTTTCGTATCTTTTGTTAAAAGATTTTTTAGAACTTTTTTAGTGTGATATTGCTTTTGAAAAGCCTCAATTTGCTTTTTATTGAAATTCGTTAGTCGTCCTTCCTTTGTCATATCACTGATGATTTGAACAATATTAGTTCTAGAATTTGGGTAACGATTTGATTCACTATATTCTCTCATTAGAAAAGGAGAGACAACTAAATAAGCGTCAGTTTCTTCATTTTCATTGTAAATTTTTAACCACTCAATTAGCTTTTTATATTCTTCATCAATTGGATTACTGAAATATTTACTCGTAATATTGTTACCGTCCTTTCCCACAACTTTTTAAAAATTGGTATTTAACGAAAAATGGCTTTAAATTCAACGGTTTCGACAGTTTTGGAAGTCGATATTTTGTTTT
>JAYSRS010000273.1:0-1763 GCA_043720935.1 Saprospiraceae bacterium | reverse complement strand
TTCTCTTATTTTATTGTCTTGTTAACCATAAAAGTAAAGAGAATAGGGGGAATATTTTTTTTTAACTTAACAAGCCAGTTTGAAACCCGCGTTAGGTTGATAACCAATTAGTTGCGGCTAAAATTTAATTCTGAAAATATATAAAACACACTACTCAGCATTTTTTCTCTTTTTTACTAAAAATCAATCAATTATGGCATTAAAACCACCTTTCAGAGCTGACCACGTAGGCAGTCTTTTGAGAACACCGACATTAAAGGACAACCGTTTGCGTTGGAAACGCGGTGACATCTCCGCCGAAACACTCCGCGCTATTGAAAACCGCGAAATCGCCGAAACCGTGAAGCGTTTGGAGGCAACGGGGATGCAGTCTATTACGGACGGCGAGTTTCGCCGCGATTATTTTCACCTCGATTTTTTGCAGCAACTCGAAGGCGTGACTGTCACGGGCGGCATTGATGCAAATCCGAATGCCAAAGTGGCCGAAGACGGCTTTACGCCGCCAAAATTGAGCGTGACGGGCAAGTTGAAACACGTCAGAAATATTCAAGTCGATGATTTTACTTTTCTGAAATCCGTTACCACGCAAACGCCAAAAGTGTCTATTCCGTCGCCAACGATGGTGCATTTCAGAGGCGGCAGACAATCTATTGCGATTGACGCGTATCCCGATTTAGACGAATTTTTTGTCGATTTGGCCACCTGTTACCGTGCTGAAATCAACGCTTTGTACGCCGCAGGTTGCCGATATATTCAATTGGATGACACCAATTTGGCGTATCTCTGTGACCCTAAAATGCGCGAAGCCGCTAAAGCCCGTGGCGAAGACCCGAGTGAATTGCCCCGCACTTACGCTGCCTTGATTAACGCCGTTATTGACAATCGGCCCGACGATTTGACGGTCGGTATTCACTTGTGTCGCGGCAATTATCGGTCAGCGTGGTTTGCCGAAGGCGGTTACGAACCCGTTGCCGAAGTGTTGTTCAACAGCATCAATGTGGATGCGTATTTTCTGGAATATGATGATGAACGGTCGGGTGATTTTGCGCCGTTGCGCTTTGTTCCCAAGGATAAAATGGTCGTTTTGGGCATTATGTCGTCCAAATTAGCGGTTTTAGAATCCGTCAATGCCTTGACAAAAAGGATTAAAGAAGCAGCGCAATATATGCCTTTAGAAAATATGTGCGTTAGTCCGCAATGTGGTTTTTCAAGCACGCATCATGGGAACGCTTTGACGCATTTGCAGCAATGGAAGAAGTTTGAACGGCTTGTGAAAACGGCGGAAATGGTTTGGCAATAGGTTTTTTCCATGATTTTGGCGAAAAATACTGAGGGGGGCTAATTTTTTAAAAATTCTCTAAGGATTTGTAATCCTTGGAGAATTAGACCCTACTTTATGTGACATCAAAAACTTAGTCTTCCCTAAAATAGCCGCCGCATAAAACCCATCCGCGTAGGGCAAAACGGGTGGGTTTGTGTCCCAAGCAAACACTTTTGGCATAATACGCGCTTAGTGAAGTGACTTGATTCGTACTCACGTACCACTTGACGTTTAAAGCTCGCGCTGTAATAAATTGATTGTAAACCTTTTAACATTGTAACCACTTTGCATGGTCAACTAATTTCAGGACATTACAATCAAAATTTGTTTAAGCTATCCATAACGCAAATTATTGTCGATTTCTTTTTTTTCGAGGTTGTGAAAAAGCGGTGTCACAAAAAAGCCAAGATTTCAGCAGGTAACTAAATTGAAAAACTAAGCC
>JAYSRS010000272.1:0-14798 GCA_043720935.1 Saprospiraceae bacterium | reverse complement strand
TCAGATTTAGGAAATTTGCAAAATTTCCTAAATCTTTTGCCGCAAAAACACCATTTTTTACTTAAAAATTGGTTTGCGACATAAAACCGATAATTCCGAAATTTTAACTACCCGCGCCCGTTTGTTTTGGTGCAAGAACAGTCGCACAACGCGGTTTGCATCATTCGACGGCGGAAAACGCTTCACGGCTTCATAAAAATCTTCTACCGTTGACCCCTCAGTATCGACGTAACCGAAGCCGCGCACGTGGCCATTTTCGACCAAAATGACCGCCGCGTCGTCCGCCGATTTGCCTTTATCAATGATGAAAAAATCGGATTCAAAATGCGTATTCATGCGGTCACGCGCTTCGTTAGCGCGTTCGTTATAGCTTTCCGCAGGCTCTAAATTGATGCACGCGCCTAGACATTGTCCGATTTGATGGTAAAAACAGGCCCCCTCAGTATAAATAGGCTCCATGAGTTTTTCGCAGAGTTCAAAGCGTTTGGCGACGCCTTTCAAGAAATTTTTAGCATCATTTAGCTTTTCAAACTCTTGCAGAATGACGTGTTTTTTGCGAATTAAAGCCACATTTTTGACGGCATGAAACCGTAAATAACTCCGTTCGTCGGTAAAAGCATAAACGCAATACGGAAAAAAAGTCTTGCGTTGTGCCTTATTGACGCGCGGTTTTAGGCGTTTTATTTCGCTATCTTCTAACAACAAAGCCACTAATTCGCTCCCCGTTTCTTCAAAACTGATGTCAGCAACTGCTTGTTGGAATTGGTCGCCTTTGGTCGTTTTGTCGTTAAAGTGTTCAAAAATACGCTTTTGTATATTAATACTTTTTCCTACATAAATCACGTCACCTTGTTTATCATGCAAGTAATAAACGCCGCACGTTTCGGGCAAGTCGTGGAGTTTTTGCATCGAAATCCCATCGGGCAAAGCATTTTCTTTGATGCCTTTGTTCACCATTTGCGTGGCTGCTTTGAGATTTTCTTCTTTTTGCAATATTTTTTCAAAAATCTCTACCGTTGCCAAAGTATCCGCTAAGGCACGGTGACGGTCGTTGACTTGAATCCCAAAATGTTGAATCAGATTGCCCAACGCATACGATTTCAGCCCTGGGAACGCGACCCGACTCAGCTTCACGGTACACAATTGCTGCCGCGAATAAGTGTAGCCAAGCCGCCGAAACTCTTCTTGCACGAAGCCATAATCGAACCGAACATTGTGCGCCACAAAGACGGCCCCCTCAGTAAGTTCGACAATTTTCTTCGCAATTTCATAAAATTTGGGCGCATTAACGACCATTTTATCCGAAATACCCGTGATTTGAGTGATGTACAACGGAATCGACCGCTCGGGATTGATGAGCGTTTCGTAAGTCTCGATTATTTTTGAGCCATCATGCACGACAATCGCAATTTCAGTAATGCGTTCTCGCGCCGCCGAGCCGCCCGTCGTTTCGATGTCAATAATGGCGTAACGTTTTTCTTTCAACATGATAACCGTGGATAACCTAATTGGTACAAAAAAGTTTAAAAAAGACGACAAAAGTAAGATTTATTCTCTTAATTACTCTTTTTTGTTTTAAATTTTAATCTTGTTGGCTGTCCTAACATTTACGAAATTTTAAGATTTCGTAAATGTTGGACATCAACGCGAAACTCAAAACTGTCACGTAAAATTATACACAACGAAAGCCACAACGAGCAACAAAAGCAGCATCACCCACATCGAAAACTTGGAATTATTGCGATACACATTGTACAATTCTTCCATAGCTGAACGCCAATCGAGCTTCTTTTTATTGAGCATTCCTTCCTCTCCGTAAACAAAATATTGCTGTCGGCCTTTACGGATTTGGTCGCCGTGTTTTTGCAGGATAAAGAAATCGTTGTTCAGAAAACTAAGGTCAAAAAGTTGCGTTTTGTTGCCATAATCAAGGATAAACGTGTTCGTTTCGGGCAAATACCGCCAAATGCCTTTGGATACATCGCCGTCAATGACGACCATATATTCGCCGCCAGGCATGAACATATGCAGCACCGTTTCGTGATAGGTGTCCGTATCGCAGATTTCTTTCCACCGTTTGCCGACGTAAAATCTCTCCTCGCGTAGGTCTTCGCTCCACGGCTGCACTTGTGGGACGATGTATTCAATAAATTGATCCATCGTTTCAAGCCGACTTGGCAAATCAAGTTCAAAAGCGTTGAAAATTCTGTCTAAAAATCTGCCCTCCATTTTGGGGAATTAAGAATTAAGAATTAATGAATACATTTTGTACGACATAAGTAGGTGCGCTTAAATAATCGGGAAAACGTTACGAAGGTTCAAACCCTGTCCATTACCCACAAGTTTTTGACCTCATAAATCCGTAGGATTTACACGTTTATAGGAAAAAACGAACGAACAGCATCCCGAATCCGTTAGAATTCGCACGTTTGTTCAAAATACGCCTAACTTTCAATGTGCGAATCCTAACGGATTCGGGGAACTTTCACGGTTGTTTTATCTATAAATGTGCGAATCCTAACGGATTCGGGCTTTAAAAAAAGATGTGGGTAATGGACAGGGTTCAAACCTTCGTAACGTTGTTGTTGCTTGAAAATCAATCATTTAGGCACATTTGTATTTTCTCGTATATTTAAGTTGAACTATTTAAAGCTCAATTTTGAGTTTGTACAGACGTACTAAATTCATCATTCATCATTTACTAAGTCATTTTAACGGGTTCGACCGTTTTTTTCAGGCGGCTTCTTTCGGCGGCAAAGCCCATGATGTGGCTTTCGATTGACGCGTCGATGGTCGAAGTCAAGAGTTTGGGATTGTTCGCCGCGATAGCGTGTACCCAGTCTTGAGCGAGGCCAAAATCGCCGCCGCCATGACCGTAAGCGGCAAATTCGGCGTCAGCCAAGAGCTTGGCGTCGAAGGTGGTGACTTTACCTGTCCGAAAATCTGTATGCGTAAATGACGACATATCACCGACAATTGACCCCATAGACCCCATAATGCGGGTGCGGCGACCTTCATAATCCGTAAAGGCTTCCATCGAAAAAGAGGCCGTCACGCCGTCTTCAAATTCAATATTTGTAATGTAATGGTCGCATTGGTCGTTGTCCATTTGATAAACGCAACGGCCATAATTTGACGTTTTCATGCGTGCTGCCAATACTTCTGCGTGTTGCGTTTCATCGTCGGGCAAGTCCAGAACGTGGTTCCAACGACCGCCCACTTTGTAAATTTTCAAGGCTGAATACGGGCAATCCGCTTCAACTTTGCAGGTAATGCACCTTTCAGACGAGCCTTGGGGCGCGTTTTTCGGCGTGAACCAAGTCAAATCGCCCATGGCGGAAATATTTCTTGCGGGTTTGCCGACTATCCAACGTAAAATATCGAGGTCGTGGCAGCTTTTGGCCAAAATAATGGGCGTTGTTTCCTTGGAGTTGTGCCAATTGCCCCGCACGTAGGAATGCGCCATGTGGATATGGCTAATCGGCTCAAAGTGTTGAATACTAATGAGTTGTCCAACTGCGCCTGTGTTTATCATCTGTTTTAGTTTGATAAAATAAGGCGCATAGCGCAACACATGGCAAACGGCAACGATGCGATTATAGCGTTTGCTTTGCACCAAAATATCTCGACATTCTTGCTCGGTTTGAGCAATCGGTTTTTCCAAAAGAACGTGATAACCCATTTCCAAGGCTTTCATGCAGGCTTTGTAATGCAGGTTGTCGGGCATCGTGATAAGCACTGCGTCGGCAAATTTGGGGACAGTAAAGACATCTTCCCACGTTTTGAAGCAACGGCGTGCGTCGATATTGTGCTTTTTTGCGTAGCGTTCGTTCCGAATTTGGATGGGTTCGGCAACGCCCACAATGTCTAATTCGGTAGCGGCGGCGAGTGAAAAACCACCATAGACATTGCCCCGATTGCCCGCACCCAAAGTGATAGCCGTCACGGGGTTCAAAAGCGGTGGATACTGAGGGGGTGTCACATCAAGCGGCACGGTTGTTTCAGTTGGCACATTTGGCGTTTCGGTATTTGCAGACGCCAAAAAATCGGCGTTTTCGGCATTGTTTGCAGGAGTGTTGTTGCCTAAGGCAAGGCTACCGAGCGTCAATCCGACACTTTTTAAGGCTTCGCGGCGTGTAAAATGTTTCATTATGAAAAAAAGTTTTAACAGTATGGAAAAAATGGTTCTGATTGTATAAGCAATTTCAGATTTCAGATTTCAAATTTCAGATTTCAACTTACATTTAACGCACCTAAAATCCGACATCCGACATCCAAAATTGAAAGGCAAGAGTAGGTATTTCTTTTGGTTTTACCTAAAAAAAATACCCTGTTGATGGTACAACAAGGTATTTTCTGATTTTCTAAAAATTCAAAATAGGTATTTTGCCTATATAATTTTTAAGATTTTCTTGATTTATACCCCCTCAGTAAAACGTTATTTTCAAGGGGAAAAATCGTTTTAATATTTCACTTCATTGCTCAACGACACTTTTTTGTCCATAATATCGAGCAAACTACACGCTAATTTTACCGTTTTTTTATCATCGGAAAGTTTGGCTTCTTTGTTTGTCATGCCCGACACTTTCTTTGGAAAGTGGTAAATAATGTTGTATTTCATGTCTTTAAGCATGGATTTGGCCATTTCTTTTTGCGATTCGTCCTCCATATCCATTTCGCCCATGCCGCCGATGCCACTGTCTTTACGCGTCAATTTGCCTTTCGACCATGAATAGAGATTTTTTTGAGCGGCCTCTTTTTTGTCCACATTTATCACGGCATTCAAGGCGTTGATGTCTTCAAAATCGAGTGTTACTTTGTAAACATAGGCCGTACCCGTGTCAATTTTGATTGTCGATATGCCTTTGAGCGTTGCATATTGCTTGAAATTCTCGTTAAAAGTCGAATCGAGCGAGAATTTCATTTTGGGAATCAATTCGCCCGTTGTATCCATTGCGGCGAGCATTTGGAGTTGTTCCGACAGTTTCGACGCGTCGGTGATGCTCGTGTAGGTACCCGAGCCGTTTTTATTGACCGTAATTTCTTCGGTAATGTCAAAACAAGCAGTCATTGTAAAGACCGAAGCCGCAATAAGCAGCGTATAGATGATTTTTTTCATTAATAAAAATCGGATTGATTAGATAATTAAATTGAGTGCAAATAAACGACTAAATCACGAAGGCCGATATTTCATTTGTAAACCTTGAATAAAATTCCGCAAAATTTGGTCTTTGCACACCCGATACTGATTTTGGTCGGGATGCCTAAAAAATGCACTGATTTCATGTTTACTCACGTCTTTGCCCGTGAGTTCCAAGAGGCTAAGAATGTCATCGTCTTTCAGATTCAAGGCAATTTTTAGTTTTCTAAGGATGACATTGTTCGTCAATGAGGCTTCGGGTGCGGGTTGCGGGTCTTCTTTTTTACCGCGTCGGTCGTTGATAAAACCGTTTAAAAATACCGCTAATTCGACATCTTCAAGGATTTTAACGGCGGGGTCTTCTTCTTTTTTCAACCAATCGCTGACGTGTTCACGCGGCGTTTTTCTGCCGCCCGATTCAAAAAGGTACATCATTTTTTCGTCCGTAAAGTCGAAAGCATAGCGCAGTCGGCGCAATATGTCGTTGTTTGTCATGACTTTTTAATCGTTTTTTTATGAAATTTGGGCAAAAATAGGGTAAAATACTGAGGGGGTACTTTTTTCGCTTCTAAAACGTCGTCGAGGTTTCAAACCCTGTCTATGACCCACATATTTTGAATCCGTTAGGATTCACACATTTATAGGAAAATAACAGACAGAGCCGCTCGAATCCGTAGGATTCGCACGTTAAATGCCCTAATTTTGTACTAATTAAACGTGCGAATCCTACGGATTCGGGAAAAATCGCTTTGTTTACTTTCTATAAACGTGCGAATCCTACGGATTCAAAAAATGTGGATAATGGACAGGGTTTGAAACTTCGCCGACGTTAGTGCATCGTTAAAAACAACAAAAAAACAACGCCTTTAAATTTAATCACTAAGTAAACAACTTGTTTTGACGCAACAAACGTAGTTTTACACATTCATTATTTAAACGAAATACCCATATGTTTCAAGCACTGTCTGATAAAACGAAAGCACTTCTCCTTGTTTTACTTATCGTTACGATTTCTATTCTAATTGCTTGGTTATCAAGCGGTTGGCAACTCGCTTTGTTGATTGCGGCGGTGCAATTAGCGGTCGTTTTTATGGCGCGGCACATCTGGATGAGTGACAAATCGAGCTTTTTACTGAGGGGGTCGGTTTTGGGCATCATTAGCGGGTTCGTGGTGTTTGGCAATTCGCTTTGGCAACCGTTTATCGCGCAAGCGGTCAAACAGGCGTTTCCTAATTTTCCGATGCCCGATTATTCGGTGTCGCCGTTAATGTTGTTGTTTTTGCTTATCCTTGCGACGGTCGTTTTTCATTACACAAAGGACAATGCACCGCTTGAAAAACCTGAAAAACGGATTGCGGATTTAATCGAAGGGCCGACGATTCAACAAAAATGGGAAGCGATTTGCGAGAGTTTGAGCGCGAGTATTCGGGATATTGACACCAATACAAATTGGGATAACAATTATTACACGCCCTTGGATGCGGAAGTGGAAATGAAAACGAGTAATCGGACGCAAAAAGTCGTCAAAGATTTGTTGACCGCCATCAAAGAATCGAATGACCGTTTGTTTTTGTTGGTCGGCGACCCGGGCGCGGGCAAAAGCGTGGCGGTGCGAAAGTTGTGTTTGGATATTCTCAAAACCTCCGTCAAAGACGAGTATATTCCAATTTATGTTAATTTGAAAGAATGGACAGATACGAAAGATTGGACAAAAACGCCCCCGACTTGGCAGGATTTAGAGGCGTTTGTGAAACGGAGTTTGTTGCTGAAAAACCGTTTTTTGGCCGATTTCTTTGAAAAATACTACAATGTGTTGGATGAAAACGGCAATCTCTTTTTTATTTTGGATTCATTCGACGAAATTCCGCAAGTCTTAGGCACAACCGCCGACGCGCAATTGATTCAAGATTTATCCATCGTTTGTCGGGAGTTTTTGAAAGGCGCGAAACAAAAACGCTCGAAAGGTATTTTGGCCTCGCGGGAATATCGGATGCCGCGTCAAGAGTATTTGGATGCTAACACAAAACTCACGGTGCGCCCATTTACGTTTGAAAAAATTGAACAGACATTGACCCAATCGGGCCAAATTACAAAGGCGACGGTGGAACAATTGTTGCGCGAACGGCTCGAACTCGTGCCGAGTATGCGGAATCCGTTTATCACGTCGCTCTTGAAAGAATATTTAGCCGCCAATAACCAGCAATTCCCTAAAAATCAAGCGGATTTATTTGAGAACTATATCCGCACGTCCATCAACAAAGCCCAAGCGAATCGTGGCCTCGCTATCCCTTACGCCGACGTGATGCAGGTGACGATTCAGATGGCTAAACTTATTTTTTCGGAAGCTGGTTTACAAGCCCCCCTCAGTATGCTGCGCGACGCCATCAAGCATCCGCAGTTTGACAGCATCGTCGAGATTATGCGCTACACCCGCATCGCACGGGGCGATGCCAACAATACGGCAGAATTTAGCTTTGCCCACCGCCGTTTTTACGAATATTTTGTCGTCCAAGACCTCCTCAACGCGGGTAAAGCCGATTTGCCCTTAAAAAGTATTCCCACCGATTCAAGGTGGCGCGATACCCTCGTACTGTATTGCGAAGTCGCACCTTTTGAAGACGCACAACGCATTGCAAATTACTGTTGGTTCGATGTGATTTTGCCAAATAATGATATTCGAGATTACGCTTCAAGGCATTGTTTAAGGTTTTTAAATGAAGCATTTAGAGGTAGGAAAGAGTGTTTGGTTGATTTTGAATATGATTTAGCCGTTTACATTATAAATACAATAAGAAATCCAAATGATATGCCCGATGTTAAATTTGCTTCTGAATGTATTGGCGTATTAAAAGAAGAATATCTTGATATTGCTGCAAGAAATACATTATCGTATAACAATAGATGGATTAATGAAACTGCAATTAGGGCTTGTCGTCATTTGGAACATATTTCCGAAGATTTAGAAAACAACTTAATACATGTAATAGATCCTAAGTTAGAATATGATTTTTGGGGTTCTACAAGTTCTACACTTATGCGTAAAATGAATGTAAATATGTCAAAAAATGAATTATTGGTATCATTCTCTTTATCAGAAGCATTTATGAATGTAAAAAAAAGCATGGAATGGTTAGAAATAAATAAGAAAATTGAAAATTATGCTATGTTCTTCTTTGCTTTAGCTGCTTCAACAATATTTATGTATCCGATTCCAATTTCAGACTATTTAAAACAAGAAGAGGGTCATAAACTTGAAACGGGGCATATAGATGAATTTATCAGTTGTATGCTTTTATTTCTCTTAATCTTGATTGTATTCTTTTTTGTAAAAGAAATTTCATTAAGAACTCATTTTAAAGGTATTTATTTGTACAAGTCTAAAACGCTATTTAAAAAACCTAAGATTTATCAATTACGCAGGTATATTATGTTTTTTATTTTTATGTTTTTTTTTATGTCATTAACCAATATTGACAAAGAAATAGGAGGTAAAATTTTCGTTATATTCATGCTTAGTCTAATTGGAGCAACTGTATTACTCTTTACCTTTCTTATCTACAAGCACTTAATTAGCTATATAACAACAAGTAAAGTTTATAAAAATATCGATAACACGAAGTGTAATCAAAGAGAGTATATTTATCATACTTTCTTCAAATTGACAAACCCTTACTCACTTGGCAGTTTTGTGGACAAGTTTTTAACTCATTTGGAGAATAATGTAAAAAGAGTTTATGGTAGTTATCCAAGTGAGACTTTTTTAAGTGTTAGTAGCGGTCAATGGTTTATACGCTTATCAAAATTAGAAGAACGTTGGCGCGAAGCCGAAGAACGCGCCGCCGAAGCTGAAGCCCTCAAACGCGCCGCCGTTCCCCGCGCCGTTTCGCCAAAAACGGCGCAAGACTTTATCGCCTCGGGCGACCTTGCCGCCGCGCTCACACAGGCATTAGCGCAACCGCACCTGTCCACGGAATCGCGCAATGCGTTGATTCAGTTTCAGTCGCGTTTATCGAAATTGGAAGGGGAAAAGCAGGAAAAAATCATCGAAAGCGGGGCTTATGAGGCGCGTTACAATGCGCTTGTGCGGGATTATTTGAGTTTTTTGGACGATATTTAAAAAAGCACCCCCTCAGTATTAAAGCCAAAACGCCTTAAAAACCACAGTTTTCAAGGCATTTTGCTAAGAAATATTTTTAAGCGGCTTGTTTTTTTGGCTTTTTCACTTGCCTATTTTTTTCAATGCGTTTGGCCAAATCGTCTCTATGCTTAATGACGCCTTGCATATACAGGATGTAGGAATAACCAATTAAATCGGCTTTAAAAAACGGCGTTTCGAGAGGCCGAACGGGAAATTTTAGTTCTGAGTCCTTTTTTTCATTGACAAAGTGAAGCCGTTCAGATGTTGATACATCTTGATAGCCTAATTGCATCAATGCCTTTGCTACTTCGCCGTAAGTAGCCGATATATCGTTATAAAGCGTTGCGTATTCCATTCTCTAAATTATTTTAATGATAAACGAATTGCACTTTGGTCAAAAAGGCGGATGCAACCCCGCGTCAACCAAAACGCGCCTAAGATTAACCAAACCGTTTCTGTTCAATTGTAAGCGATTAACTGTTGCTCTTCCCGTAGGACTGATACCAATAATTTCTGTAAAATACTCACGCCATTCAAAGTGTTCTGCCCAAATATCTGTGCGCGGATTGTAAAGGACAACCCATGAACCCGAAGCAGGGTCAATTGCAGTTGTGGCCGTGTATTTATGATTGTTACAACGTTGACATGAAAAAGCGAGATTGACCAACGTGCTTAAACCACCTTTAATAAATGGAATAATGTGTTCAATAGAAAAGGATTCGCCTGAATATTGGGCTTGCGCCAAGCAATATTCGCAGCAATTTTTAGCGCGTTCTCTCACTTCTTTTTTTAGGCTTTCTTTCATACTTCAATCGGTTTTATCCCCAAATCTTGCATGATTTTATCCAATGACACCCCGCGTAATTGCGCCAATGCCCATAAATGTTCCATGCGCTTTGCATGGGCATTTTCAATTTTATCGCCTAATTGAATCAAAGCCTCATGTTCCTTTTCGGTGAGTTGTTCGGCACGTCTCAACCCGATTAAATGCCGATAATTCGCCCATTCTACTTCTGAAATATCTAAATTTATCTTTTTCAAAAGGTCGGTTTCCGACAATTGTTTAGCGGCATTTTTAGGCTGCGAAAGCGTTGCCGCTTGTTTGAGTAAACGCAAGAAGTAGCTATCAAGGCTCATTCCTTTTAAGGCCGCGTCTTGACGCAATTCTTGTTCGATAGATTGCGGTAAATTGATAGTTAATGCCATGTCCGTTATCTATTTTAAGGCAAAAAATATTTTTTTATTCTTGAAATACGTGAATATTGATTCTTCTCTTATTGCAAAGATAAGCAAAAAGCCTTGAAAACAAACGTTTTCAAGGCTTTCGCGCTTTTTTTTCAAACGTACAGGCGACTTTAGTCGCCTGATTTGTACACATCAGGCGACTGAAGTCGCCTGTACGTTTTTACTTTCCTTTCAACGTCTTAAAATAATCCTCTACTAACTGCTTGTAATACGGTTTGAGCGACGGCGACACTTGACGATATTGTTCTATTTCAGCTTGCCGTTTTTTGATGTATTCTTGCAATTGCGGCGGCATCTGATTTTGTTGCTCTTTGGCCGTATTTGCCTTGCGTTCGTCGTCTTCTTTACGTTCACGCTCGGCTTTTTCGGATTCCAAAAGGCGCGTTACAATGTCATCTTGCCGTTTCATCGTCTCGTTTGTCAACTGCTTATTGACGAGTTCAGTCTCGGTTTTTTCCATCGCATCAATCGCTTCTTGTAAGCCTTTATCGCCTTTTCCGCGTTCTTGCAGCTCTTTTTGCTTCTTTTTCAAGGCATCGCGCATAGCAGCTTGACGCGCCGCCATTTGAGCAAATTCTTTACTCATACCTGCACCGCCTTTGCCACCTTGACCGCCTTTTTTCATCTTTTCGAGCATGTCTTTCATCTCCTTGTTGACACCTTTCTGACCTTCGCTCATTTTGTCTTTTGGCTTGCCGTCTTTGCCACTGCCGCCGCTTTTTTTACCGCCTGGCTTTTTGCAAGCCCCTTCGCCCGACTGACTTTGTTGGTCTTGCATATTTTGCATGGTTTCGGACAACATCAAGGCCAAATCGTTGATATTTTTCATCGAACGTTGCTGCCAATCTTGCCCTTCGTATTTTTTGCGGTCTTCCAATTTGTCGAGTGCCGTTGACATCCCTTGTTTGATGTCCGTCACTTTGTCCGTCACGAAGGTCTGAATCGCCGATTGACGCGTCGCTAAGGCTTGCAATGAGTCTTCAATCATCGCAAAATCGCCTTGCAATTTCTTCTGTTGCTGCACCAATTTTACGTAACGCGGGGTGTTTTCCGTTGCCGCCGTAAAATCTTTCATATTCATTTCTTCATCAAAAGACAGCGTGACCAAATTTTCCAACAATTGACGAATCGCCCGCATATCTTCTTCATTTTGCTCTTGCTCACCTTGTTGTTGCGCTTGCTTCATCTTATTGGCTTTATTTTTCATTTTATTAGCCGCCGATTTCTGCTTTTTTGACGCTTTTTTATTCTCTTTTTTCTCCAATCCGTCCTTAGAATCTTCTTGGTCTTTCTTGATTTCCTTATCTTCCGCCTTCGTGTCGGGCGTCTTTTCGGGCCGTTTCAATTCACTGTTTTTCTTTTCTAAGTCGTCTTGTTTTTTCTCCAATTCATCAAATTCCTTATTCAATTTGTCTTGCTCGCGTTTCAATTCTTCCTGCTCTTTTTTATCCCCCTCAGTATCTTCGGCCAATTTTTCTTGTTTTTGAGCCAATTCTTCTAGTTTTTCAATCTGTTCTTGAATCGCACTTTCCACTTCCATCTGCTTAAACAATTCTTCCATGCGTTCCAATTCTTTCTGCATTTCCTCGTTGGAGAATTTCATTTCCTCCATTTTGTCAAGGGCTTGGTCTTTCTCCATTTTCTGCATCAATTCCTCCATTTGTTTCAACAAATCCTTCATTTCTGGATTCTTCAATTCTTCAAACATTTTTTGCAATTGCTCTTGTTTTTTCATCAATTGCTCGTCTTGTTTGTTGATAGATTCCTCTTTTTGGAGGTTTTCCTCAAAATTTTTCTGCGCTTCTTGAATTTGCTTTTCGAGTTCTTGCTGCCGTTTCATGAGGTCTTCGGCTTGCTTTTTCATCTGCCAATCGACGTCTTTTTGTTGCAACATTTTCTCGCGCAATTTCTGCAAATCTTCCTGTATTTTCTTGGTTTCTTTCACCGCTTTCTTCAAATCTTCCTTGATTTCGTCGTTGTTTTTAGCGATTTGTTTCTCAATTTCCGCTACTGTCGGTTGACTAAATACCATCAAGTTTGTTTTCGCTGATTTTGAGCCATTTACGCCATCATTGTCGAAGGTTTCAAAGAAATACGTCACTTCGTCGCCCGCATTTAAACCCAAATCTTGAACATTAAACGTATGTTGAAATTGAACCGATTTATTCGTAGGATTTGGCATCGGAACGCGCATTTGCTGCTCTTGATTACCTGCCGCCCGTTTGATTTGATAGTTGAAAGTCAAGCCGCGCAAACCATAATCATCACCCGCTTCGCCTACGAAAAACAGGCGTTTTTTATTCAAACTGTCTTCAAATTTTTCGACCGAAATGGTAGGATACAAGTCGGGAACAACCGTAATTGAGTACGCAATACTGTCCGCTTTCGGCAAAAAACTATTGGAAATCAATAACTTATACGGCTCGTCGGTTTTGGCAAATTTAGAAAAAACAAATCGTTGTGCGCCTTGACGAACCACCGATTGCGCTTGTCCGCCCATGAAAGAGACTTTAATATCTTCCGTATTTTCAGCATTAATGACCCACGACATTTTTGTTCCTGCGGGAACAATCAAATCACCTTGATTCGACAACAATTCATCGGGCCGACCGACATACGCAGGATAATTTAATTGCACATCAAAGCCCGAAATATTAGGTTTTTTCAAAACTTCAAGCGCATACTGAGGGGTATTTACGTAGCCACTAAACAACTTAAACGGCACGTCTTTTTGAACGTTTGAAAACTTGTAAGTAAACGTCGTTGCATCTTGTTTTGTCAAGCGGTATTGATAGCCGTTGATGTCAATAAAGACTTCATTTGGCATCACCGCACCGTCCACTTTTACTGTCAAATCGTAGTCTTGAAACTGCACGACTTTAAGGTTTTCTTTATCAAAAATAAACTTAAAAGGCGCATCACGCTCATAAGCATTGTTGTAGTTGAGCAAGCGCGATGTGGCGTTTTTCAACAAACTTGGCGCAGCAAAAAGCATAAACAGCAACAACAAAAGCGGCGGCAATGCGTAGCGCAAATACTTCCGATTTTTCTGCAAATCAATCGCCGCTTTGAACGGAACGGGCTTGATTTCCTCCGATTTTTGGTTAATCGAAGCGATAATTAAATCTCTATTCTCTTGCGTATCAGCCTGTTTACGCAGTTGCAAAATATTTAATAACTTATCTTTGACGTTTGGAAAATGATTGCCAATCAATGTTGCCGCTTGCTCATTGCTGATGACTTCGCCCAACCGAAAATAGTGCAAAGCGGGCATCAAAACCCACGCGCCGAGGGCAAACGCCGACACCGCCGCAAAACCCCAAATCAACGGCGTTTTTACTGAGGGGTCGAAATAAAAGTAATTTTCGGCAAAATTCAGCCCTAAAAACAAGGCGAGAATTAATCCCGTCGAGTACAAAACCCCACGAATCCCTTGATTGACGTAGTATTTACGGCTGAATTGGTCGAGTTTTTCGATTAGCAATTGATAATTGTCTTTCTGTATCATCTTTATCTATTTTTTAATGGTTGACTTATAATTGTATTTTCTTTTGAACGACAAACGCCGCGCCGAAAAGTTGCCTTATCAAGCAGACGCAGCCCCCCTCAGTGTATTGAGCAAAAAAGGGGCTTTTTTCGTAAAAAATGCCTTTCCAAATGTCGTTGCTGAAATCAAGGCTCAAATATAACGCAAGATGTGTCTTCAAAGTTGCCAAACTAACAAGTTGCGAAGCGGAGCCGCATTATTAGTCGAAAAGCGCATTTTTACAGGCATAAAATGGAAAAGGCTACCCGTCGGCAGCCTTTTCGCGGAGCGGCGTCTTTTCAGAGCCGCTGCACCGTTGACAGAGCAGACGGTACACTGAATACGATTTTCATCGTTTCTTGGTATAAAGCTAGTAATTTTAAGGTTGAAAAAGCAAATTCATTTCAAAAATAGCCCGATAAAACCGCTTTTTCAAGCAAAAATATATTGGCGTACCCCTCAGTATCTTCGCACTAAGAAACAAAAAACGCCTACACATCCACGCTATTCAACACTATTAGGTTATACACAACAAGAATTAGAACATTCCTTTTCTGATGAGATAGAAAACACACAGCAATCTATGATGTCTTATACTCGTACCGAATTATTAAATGAAATCTTAATACATGACAAAAAAGACAAAGGCTTTTCGCGCTCGCTTCGCTCGCGCGAAAAGAGGGGAAAGTGGTTCAAATTTCGGGCAAAGCCCGTAATTTGAACCACATCTCCTCCTTTTTGCGAGCGAA
>JAYSRS010000271.1:0-4937 GCA_043720935.1 Saprospiraceae bacterium | reverse complement strand
AAATATGACCTTGACAACCTTGATATTGTCCCACTTTTATTTCAAACGGGTTATCTGACGATTAAAGAAAAAGATTTCATCACAGGTTATATGTTGTTAGATTATCCGAACCAAGAAGTTAAAGAAGGGATGTACCAATTTATCTTGGATGATTTGTCGAGAACCCCGAACGGTACAACGTCGCACGTGACGGTCGGTGATTTGGGCAAAGCGTTCACAGACAATGATTTAACGCGGGTAAAGTTGATTATTAACACGCTGTTTTCAGATGTTCCTGTTCAATTGTATTCGTCGGATAAGGAGGATAAAAGACGTGAATTGGTCTTGTCTGAACGTTTTTTCCACAGCGTTATTCATTTGATTTTCAAGTATTTAGGCATTTTTATCAACAGCGAAGTCTCCACCTCAATGGGCCGTGCGGACAGCGTTGTGGAAACCGAAACACACGTTTACGTTTTTGAATTCAAATACAATCGAAGTGGAAAAGCGGCCATGACGCAATTGATTAAAAACAATTATGCGGATAAATACCGACTTTCGGGCAAAAAACGTATTGGTATCGGCGTCAATTTTAGCCATCTGACGCGGCAGATAAATGGGTGGCAAATCAAGGATTTGGACGTTAATGATGCGCTATGAATGATAAATGATGAATATACCCGTCAGTATTTTAACAACAAAACAGGCTGTATCAACCAAAGTTGTACAGCCTGTTCTCATTAAACTACCGCAAACCCGCCGTATGTCCGTCTTTTGATGGGCCACTGATTGGACTGATTGGACTGATTGGACTGATTGGACTGATTGGACTGATTGGACTGATTGGGCTGATTGGGCTGATTGGGCTGATTTCTGCTGATTGGGCTGATTTCTGCTGATTTTTCTAGAAAAATGCAATAAAAATCAGTGTAAATCTCTCTAATCAGTCCAATCAGTGGGCTATAACGTTATTTAATCGCTCCGTTTTGCTTCCCTTGCTAATTTCAAAAACACGCCGTACATATCGGTTGCTTCAAACTGTTTTTTCAGATTTTCGGGCGTGTCCAACGCCGCGATTTTTCCGTCCACCATGATGCTCACGCGGTGGCAATATTCGGCTTCGTCCATGTAATGCGTCGTGACGAAAACGGTCATGCCTTTTGCGGCAGCTTCGTACATCATTTCCCAAAAACGGCGGCGGGTCACGGGGTCAACGCCACCCGTCGGTTCGTCCAAAAACACAATTTGCGGGTCGTGAATAATTGCTACCGAGAACGCGAGTTTCTGTTTCCAACCCAACGGCAGCGATTGTACTTTGGCGTTTACATAATCTGTTAAGTCTAATTTTTTAAGAATAGCGTCCGTTTTATCTTTAATCTTCTGATTTGAAAGGCCGTATATACCGCCATAAAATCTAATATTTTCTTTGACGCTTAAATCTTCGTATAAACTAAATTTCTGACTCATGTAGCCAATCTGCCGTTTGACTTGCTCCGCTTGCGTGCCAACGTCAAATCCCGCCACCATCGCCTTCCCGCGTGAGGGCTTGCTCAATCCGCACAGCATCCGCATTGCCGTCGTTTTTCCTGCGCCGTTTGCGCCGAGAAAACCGAAAATTTCGCCTTTGAAAACATCAAATGTGATGTCGTTTGTAGCGATAAAATCACCGAATTGTTTGGTCAATCCTTCGGCGTGAATAGCGATTTCAGCAGTCATTTTTTATTGATTTTGGCCCACTGATTGGACTGATTGGACTGATTTACACTGATTTTCTTTTTGCTATTCAGAAGAAAACTAAAAAAAATCAGTTCAATAAGTTCAATAAGTCCAATAAGTCCAATCAGTCCAATAAGTCCAATAAGTGGGCCATTAAGCCCTACATCAACGCCATAAAACAGTCTTCGATAGATGGCGTAACTTGTTGAATGTGAATGTTTTGATGATTTTTATCTTCTAAGAAGCGTTGAATTTGAAGCAGCCCAACGTCGTCATTTTTCACCGTCAGATGATGCGACTCCCCGAAGGCAAAACAGCTCGCCGTAAAATCGGCTGACCGCAAGTCGTTGAGCAATTGAAACATATCTTTTGAGCGCACCGACCACAAGGGGCGACCAAATTTGGCAATGATACTGAGGGGTGTGTCCAAATCCAAGATTTTACCGTTTTGCATCAAAGCCACGCGGTCGCACAAAGCCGCTTCATCCATGTAAGGTGTACTGACAATGATGGTTATACCTTTGGTTTTCAACCGATTAAGCATATCCCAAAATTCTCTACGACTGACAGCATCCACGCCCGTTGTCGGTTCATCGAGGAACAAAACGGACGGGGCATGAATCAAAGCGCAACACAAAGCGAGTTTTTGTTTCATACCACCCGACAATTTTCCCGCAGGCCGCGTCTTAAACGGCTCGATTTGTACGTAAATGTCTTTAATTAAATCATAATTTTCGGCAATGCTTGTATTGAAAATCGTGGCGAAAAAGGAGAGATTTTCTTCCACCGTCAAGTCTTGATACAACGAAAATCGGCCTGGCATGTACCCGACGCGTTGCCGAATCGCTTTATAATTTTTAACAACATCTAAACCGTCCACCGTTGCCGTTCCTGAATCGGGCAACAGTAAGGTCGTGAGAATGCGAAACAGGCTCGTTTTGCCCGCACCGTCGGGCCCAATGAGGCCAAACAATTCGCCTTTTTCGGCCTCGAAACTCAAGGCATCAAGTGCCAAAACCTTTCCTTTTTCGTAGGTTTTTACGATATTTTTGACTGTTACGGCTTTCATTTATTTAAAAATACATAAAATTACGTAAAAATGCATAGTAAATACACACGGCCGTGTGTATCTACGTTGGGTCACGCTACAACGACAACGACAACGACAACCGCACCGCACTCCGCGTCGCCAAGACAAAATCCAAGACATCAAGCCGCGCATACCCCCCCTCAGTATTGAAGCATAAAAACGCTTGATTTTCAAGGTTTTCGCTTTGAAAAATCAATTCTGATACAATAGGCAAGGCAAAATCGAAGCCCGTAGGCATAAAAATATGGTTGTCTAGCCAATACGTATTGCCCTCAATCGGCGGCAAAGGCAACCCCATTATGAACACTTTTTTGTCGTCAGACACGGCAAATTTTAACCGCTTCAAACGAACTTCGGAAGCGGTCGAAACATAAGCCAACCAAGCAGTCGCCGACGTACTCAAAGCCGCCGCTTCGCGCTCTTTTTCCGAAGGAATGACCTCGATAGAAACCGCCGCCGTTGTCGTTGCAGGCAGCACTGAAACGGGCAATTCGACAGGCATAAAAGCTGTCAACGATTGCCACTGCATCGGCTGCAAACGGCCTACGGGCGTCAGTCCTCCTATTGGATACAACAACTGCTTTTCATCCACAATAAACGTCGAAATCAAGGGCAATTGCCGTATTTTAGGGTCTAAACCGTCATTTGACAAGGGCAATTTGAGCCAAATATCCGTTGCATCCGTTGCCACTTCAAGGTTTGGCAACAAGCGAATAGCGGCTAAAGCAGCGCGGTCGGTTTGTTTTAAAACGAGTATATAGGCCATGATTTTCCTAGCCTTAAATGGCCATTTAAGCATTGTGTTAAGTATTTACGATTGAATGATTTTTTGCCACAACGCATCAATTGGCTCTTGCACAAACCGCCGTTGCGTCTCGTTGCTAATCCACGTACAACGGTTGTTCAGAAACCGCAAACGGTCTTTTATAATCGCCCGTTCGGACATCGAAACCGTTGTATTTTCCCATTTTTCGGTCATAGAAACGATTTCTTTGTAGATAATATCGGCATTTGGCGCAGCATTCGCCGAGGCACGGGGGTGCTGTTCGGCTTTGTTTGTGTCAGCTTCAATGACAGTGTTGAGGATGCCCGCGATGATGTCAATTTGCTCATTGGTGTCCCAAATATAACGCATTACCCACATATCAGACGGAATCGCCGCCGTCCGTTTGCACAACAACGCGCTTGCCGCAATCAGCCGTTGCAGCTTCACGGCACGACGGTCAGAGACTTGCACACCCGCATTGCGAAGTTTTTGAATTACATCAATATACACCGACCTAATGCCTTGCAAATCAACAGTTTGCATCAGATGTTGAATGCTAAAAACGTCTTCGTAACTGATGGTAGGCGCGGCAGTAGTCGTTGTTTTCTCTCCGTGTTCTCCGTGGCCTCCGTGGCCTCCGTGTGAATCAACTTCGCGTGCAATGCTCGGCGTGGCTTTTTTCTCCAATTTCCAACCCGCATCCAAGACATTATTGAGCAAATGTGGCTCGACATAATCGCACCGAACACGCAATAAAAAGCGGTCGAACAAGGCCGCCAAAGCCGCATCTTCAGGCAAATGATTGCTTGCACCGACTATCATCAGCACGGGCAAGGGACGGGTTTCGCGGCCTCGCCGAAAGATTTTTTCGTTCAAAACCATCAACAAACTGTTCAAAATCGCGCTATTGGCGTTCAGCAATTCATCCAAAAATATCAAATTCGCTTCGGGCAGCATCCCCTCAGTATTCGTCACCAAATCGCCTTCCCGCAGCCGCCGAATGTCGAACGGGCCAAACAATTCGTTCGGTTCAGTGAAGCGCGTTAAGAGATATTCAAAGGTTTTGCCTTGCAACAAATTGGCGAGTTCGCGCACCAAAGCACTTTTAGCCGTTCCGGGAGGCCCCAATAAAAACAGGTTTTCGCGCCCTACCAAGCAAATGCCCATGAGGTCAATGATGTCGTCTTTGCCGACAAATGTGTTTTTTAAGTGATTCAGAACGGCGTTGAGTTGGTCAATCGCGTCGGTGTTGTGGGTTGTGTCAATAGTCATAAAAAAGTTAAAAATTGAGTATGTGTATTACACGACATAGACCACAGATTGGACAGATGCGACTGATTTACACTGATTTTTTTAGGCGTAAACGTGAAAAAAATCAGTGTAAAT
>JAYSRS010000270.1:0-14807 GCA_043720935.1 Saprospiraceae bacterium | reverse complement strand
ATTTTTCTCTCAAAAACAGCGTCACCCCAATAGATTTCTTCAAAGGGCGTCTTTCGAGCGTAGCGAGAAACAGCCCGTAAACCACGTAAAATGACTTCTCCGAAGTTACCAGTAAAACGGTTTAATGGGTACTTAAAAAATTAAAGGTTGATTAAAAATATAAGGCTACAGTCCTCAGCATTAGGTTTTACACAAAACCTAATGCGAAGGACTGTAACACATTATTGGCTTTTAAATTTATAAGCTGTTTATAAATCGAGGAAATACAGAGCGTTTGTTGAGTTCTAAAATGATGTAATTATAATTTATTACTGCGTAACTATAATATGTTGTTTTGTTGATACAAATGTACGGTTTGTCAAAGTATTGTCACGCGACAATGAGCGAAATGGGTGTTTCAATGAGTGAAATGGGGTTTTAATCGGTTATCTTCTTCGCTCAACGCCATTTAACGCTTTTGGACAATAATTTATCTATAAAAAAAGTCAGAAATCAGTGTTCCTTTGCCGTGCGAAATACAGGGCTTGAATGCTTCACAACACCTATAAAAAAAGATACACAATCTGATTGTCAAATTATTCATGCCTCATTCATTGCACCTTGACATTTGAAATCTGACATTTGAAATCGCTTCATATATGCTAAAAATCAATAAAATACTGAGGGGGGCGTTTTATGCAATGCTCCTCACTTTCACGTCTTTGACTTATGCTCAAAACGTTTTGACTCAAACAGTTCGCGGTCGCGTTGTGGATGCCGTGACAAACGCACCTGTACCGTCAGCGATGGTTATTTTATCGAGAACCAATGAAAAAACGCCGACTATCGTTGCGCGTTATGAAGCAACGGATGGCGTTTTTCGATTTGACAACACAACTGTTGGTCGCTACGACATATCTGCACAGTGCGTTGGTTTCCAAACGATTACATTGTTGAACATTGTTGTTGAAACGGGTAAAGAAATGGTTATTGACTTGAAAATGGCTGCTTCAACAACGCTTTTAGACAGTTTTGAAGTCCGCTCAACGACAACCGAAATCGCCAAAATTGGCTTAGCGCAAAGCATTAATATGGAGGCTTTGCAACGCTTGCCTGCCAATTTCAACGACATTGCGCGGATGCTGACAACCGTCTCGGGCGTGAGTGCGGAAACCGACGCCGCGAATCACATTGCGATTCGGGGTATGTCGCCGAATGCGCTGCAATGGTTTTTGGAAGGGGCTGAAATCGTGAATCCAAATCATTTGTCGAACGCAGGAACGGTTGGCGACCGTGCGACGCAAAATGGTGGTGGCGTCTCGATTTTCTCTACGCAAGTCGTCGAACGAGCCGATTTTTACAAAGGTTCGACGCCTACGGGCTACGGAAACGCGCTTGCAGGAGCCGTTGACGTGCGGTTTCGGAACGGCAACAATGAGCATCAAGAAACAAGTTTGGGCATCGGTTTGATTGGTTTGGATGTCGCTACTGAGGGGGCGTTTTCCAAAAAATCTAAGGCGTCTTATTTGGTCAATTATCGGTATTCGACCGTCGGTTTGCTCTCAAAACTTGGCGTCAACCTCGGCGATGAAGCCACGGCTTTTCAAGATTTTAGCTTCAAAATGAGCTTTCCAACGCAGAAATTGGGCGATTTTACCGTTTTTGGCTTAGGCGGCGTGAGTGAAAACGTTTTTGTTCATAAAAAACGCGCTGATTGGAAAGCCCAAAAAGACAGTCAAGACATTGGATTTAAGAGCAATATGGGAGTCATTGGCGCGACGCATTCTATTCGTTTTAATAAAAACACGAGTTGGCAAACCACGGCGGCATTATCGGCTTTGGAAGGCAATCGTTTGGCGGTTGGTTTTAATGCGTTGGAACAAGTCGTTAGTGTGTTTGATTTCAATAATATTCATCGAAAGTTGTTTGTTAAGACGCAAGTCAATCATCAGTTTAAATCAAATGTGTTGAGCGTTGGGATGGTGATTAAAAACGAATTTGTTGACAACCGTGATAGTTTCAGAACGCAAACCTTTCGAGGTCTTGATAATGTAAGCAAAGGAGAGGGGATGTTTTATATGCCTTTTGTGGACTTTTCAAGTAGAATTGGCAAAAAATGGGCGTATTCGTTAGGGCTTCGGGCAACTTATTTTAGTTACACAGAAAATTTATCCATTGAGCCAACGGCGATGTTGCAACGGCAATTGAGAAAAAATGAATCTTTGAAACTGACTTACAGCCGTCAAAGTCAGATGCTGCCACCTGCTTTGTATTTTTCTTCATACTATCAAAAATTTGTCAAAAGAGGAGAATTGAAATTTACCGAATCCGATAATTTTAATCTAACGTATGATAAGCGTTTAGCAAATAATGTGCAATTGAGTTTGACTGCTTTTGGGCAGTTTTATAAAAATATCTATAATTTTGGCAGAGGTTTTAGTTTTACAAGTTGGTCGGTTCTTGATAATTTTGATGACTTAGGAGACGCAATTGGGTTTGATGGCACAGCACAAACAATTGGTATAGAATTGAATATACATCAAAACAATAAAAATGGGTTGTTTTGGCAAATCAATGCAACACTTTTTGATGCAAGCTATAATGAGGGTAGTGATAAACGCCCATTAGCCTATAATAATCATTTTATTGGCAATGCATATATTGGCAAAGAGTGGACTTTGGGCAGCCGCCAAAATCGGTTTTTAGGCGTCGGAAGCCGCACAATACTGAGGGGGGGCAATCAGCCGATTTATTATAACAATTCGATTTATAACTCTACACAAAGAAAAGTGGCCAATTATTTCCGTTCTGACTTAAATGTTTATGTCAAACGCAACCGTAAAAATTGGAGTTCGACGCTTCAATTAGACATTCAAAACGTGACGAACCGCGAGAACGAACAGTATTACTATTTTGATACATTTACGCAAAAACAGACCCCTCAGTATCAACTGGGTCTGCTGCCGAATTTGAGTTACAAAGTTTCGTTTTAAGGTTGGTGTTCTTAGAGACTTAAACAACTATAAAATGTGTACATAAAAACGCTTCAAGGATGTCGAATCCTTGGAGCGTTTTACTTTATTGGAAACTTTTAGGCAGTTCAATTTATCACCGAATATTAATTAATGACCGCCTACGTCACCACTAAACGAGCCGTCATTGTGAGAAGGCACGATGAGGCAATCTTTAAGTTTTTGCAGTCTTTTGCTTTAAAATAGTCATTTTTATTGAAATTGTGCTAAAAACAAGAGATTGTTTCGTCGTGCCTCCTCGCAATAACGACCCGTTTAGTGGTAAGTTTAGAAGCAATCAATTAATATTCAGAAGTGAATTGAGCCGCTTGAAATTATGAAAATTAATTTTTTATAGAAAATAAGACCCCTCAGTATTTCTCGGATTTAGCGCGTTTGAATGTTTATAATTAATTAAAAATCAACCCATTAAAACATTGTTTTTCGACCCTGACATCCCTTTTTCTCTGTCACGACTTCTAGTGAATATCCTGTTTATTATAAACCTAATTGTCAAACCTTAGCTCCCAAGTATTTTTATTTTTTTCACTACAAAACTTACTATAAAGTGAAGTACATTCTTGCCACTGCCGTCTGCCTTGCAGCCTTTCTTTTCCCAACAAATGCACAAACTAATACCGCCAAAACGACCACAACATGGGTCGAACTCGCTCAATATCTTCATAAAAACGAACAATTGGGCCGACAATATGCTCAAAAAGACAATTTTGAAGACGTTTGGCGTGCCGTTCAATCAACCGTCGAAATGGCCAAAACGGAAGAAGACAAAGTCCGTGCGGTCTATAATTTCGTCAATAAAAACGTTGAATGGAATGGTGAATGGAGCATTTATGCTACCGAATCACTCAATAAAGCCTTTCAAAAAAAAACGGCAAACAGTGCTGAATTGAATTTAATGCTCGTCGCGTGCTTGAATGCGGCGGGTGTGCGCGCTTTGCCTATGCTCGTCAGCACCCGTACACATGGGAAGGCGAACGTGAATGTAGCCCTTGCGCCGCAATTCAATCACCTTATTTGTTACACCGAAAGCAATGGCGCACCGCGTTTTTTGGATGCGGGAGACGCTTACCGCCCCGTCGGAATGCTCCGCACGGAGGCACTCAACAACGACGGGTGGATTTTGGACATCAACAATCCGAGATGGGTAAAAATTGTCCCGACCTTGAGCGTTCGGCAAACGCTGTCCACTTTTTTGCTGTCGAAAGAAGGGGATTTGAGTGGCCGATTCGTCAAGACGAGCAAAGGTTATGAAGCCGTCGTGGAGCGCAACAACCAAAGCCGAAAAGGTGCAACAAGTTTGTTAAAAAAAGAATACCAAGGCATCCGCATTGACAGCATAACAACTTTTAACTTAGATGTGAATTTGAGCGGCGCGTTTAAGCGTAATTTCTACTGTTTTATCCCACAAGCTATTGAAAACGTGGACAATAAGATGGAAATTCACCCGCTTTGGCACACCAATTTTGAGGCGTATCTGCTCACCGCCCCGTCGTTGCATTCGGTTGATTTTGCTTATCCCGTTAGTGATTTGCACGTTTTCAATTTAGCGATTCCCGAAGGTGCGTCGGTAGAAAAAATACCTAAAGACGAGACTTTGGAACTCGCTGACAAAGGTGCGGTGTATCAATTTACCGCCGTTCAAAGTGGTGATATTATCCAATTGACCATTCGTTTACAAATTGACCGACTGCATTTCGACGCCTCGGAATATACCAAAATGAAGGAGTTTTTTGAACGTATTGTAGCTAAACAGGCGGAAAAAGTGGTTTTGAAAAATGTTAGAAGCGAGCCGTTGAGCAGTAGAAGATAAGAATTATTTTCGATTTATGATTTTGCATAACTCTTGGAGGGTTTGTAACCCTCCAAGAGTTATAGAATTAAAAAACCTTTCAAAACGACCGTTTTGAAAGGTTTTTTTTGTGTGGTTTTAAACTTTACACCTCGCCTTTTTTACAGGAAAAACAATGTCTTCATAAATGCCCGCCATTGAAATAGAGACGCCGAGCGAACGTAGGGGAACTAGATTGTTTATATCATCTTCTGATTTAATGCGCCACGAATCAGGTTCTTCTCTATTTTTACTCCGCTATAATATTCGTTCGAGTAAAAAACTAACAAAAATCATAAATGCAAAGAATGCTACGGAGTACCCTATAATCTCTCGATTCCAAACAATCGGTTGCGGTTCAAATAAATTATTGTCCTTATTGGTCAAGCATTTTTCGATGGATTCTTTTGAGACAGGAAATGCAATCATCGAGTTTTGTTGAAGGTTTGTTAGACCCATATTTTGTTGAAATTGAGTATTTCTATCCCAATTTTGCATCAAATTAAGTGCATAAGGGTGTAAAAAACGAACGATGCAAACGGTCAAAAACGTCACCGCAGTTCCAATGATGTTCCACCAAAACCAAAATATTTGTGGTTGACATTTCCATACGTAGATATTCGCCGCTATGCCCGCAAGCAAGCCAATATTGACGCTTAAACCCGTCGTTTTTTTCGATAAAATGGCCAGCAAAAAGAGCATTAAAATGGGGCCATACACCAATGAACCGATTTGATTGATGGCTTCAATAACCGTTTTTGCAAAGCTCCCGACAAAAAATGAGATAACAACGCAGACAAACATCCAAAAAAGCGATAAAAGCCGCGACCATCTGACATAAGTTTTGGGGTCAATTTTTCGACCGTGCAATAAAAAATCTTCAATCGTTACGGCGGATAAGGAGTTAAAAACTGAACTATACGTGGACATAGCTGCCGATAAAATGCCGACTAACACAAAGCCCATCATACCGTTTGGCAAGTAATAACGCATAAAAGTGGGCAGCATCATATCGGGTTTATCGCCAATAATCGCTACCATTTCGGGCTTCGTGAGCATAAAAGTACCGACGATTAAGCCCATTAAACAATACGTTAGCGTGACACCAAAACGCGCTATTCCATTGATTAGAAAGGTTTTACGAACGGTTTTTAAATCCTTTGCAGCCAAAGCCCGTTGCACTTGGGTTTGGTCTGCACCGTAGTAAGACATATACAGAAAAAGCCCACCGAGCAACATTGGTAACATCCCATATTGGTCGTTGTTGAAACCCAATTTTGAGAAATCCATGATGTGCATACGCGCAGGGTCAACCGCCGCCGTAAAGCCCGACCAGCCGCCGATGTGGTAAAATCCGTAGCCCAAACAGACGAAAATGCCGCCAATGAGAATCACCATTTGCACGGCGTCGCTGATGACAACGGCCCGCATGCCGCCTTTGAGTGAGTATAAAACGGTGATAACGCAAACCAAAACAATGCTTTGCCAGTAGGAAATCTGGAACATAGATTCCATGATGACGGCCAAAATATAGACCGAAACACCCGTTGCCGCACTCCGATTTATCAAAAAAACGCCTGAAATCAGCAGTCGCGTGGAGCGTCCGAAGCGTTTTTCCAAAAACTCATACACGCTCACCAAACCCGAGCGGTAGAGTGGGGGAATAATGACCGCCGCAACAAAAATCATGGCGAGTGGTACGGCGAACTCAAAGGTGAGCCATTTTAAGCCGCCGCCCACCCTGAAACCGACGAAAGCAGGTGCGGAAATGAAGCTAATCGCCGACAATTGCGTTGCCATAACGGACAGCAGAAGCGTGACCCAACCAAAATTTCGGCCTCCTTGAAAGAAATCAACCTTATTTTTACAGTCTTTGACGAAAAAGCCAATGCCTAACACGGCAATGATATACGTGAGGATAATGGTATAATCTAAATAATTCATTATATTGTTTTGTGCTACTTAAAATGCAGGTTCAAAATATCGTTGTTTCTTGAGTGGCAATAGAGCTAATTTATAAAAAGACAACTCTATTGACGATACAAATCTATGGGCTTTTGTTTAACTTGTTGCATTTCTCCTGTCAAATTATGTGACTTGGATTGTAAAATATTAGTTAATTCTATTAATTGTCACTTTTGTAAAGCATTTTTAGCGAGGCAAAAATCTGTAAAACGCAAAAAAAAAGGGCTTTGTACGCCGCAAAGGGTTTACAAAGCCATTTTTTAAAGCTTATACTGAGGGGGCGAAATTGGCCCTGATGTGACTGATTTACACTAATTTTTCTTTTGTTATTCAGAAGGAAACTAAAAAAATCAGTGTAAATCAGCCATATCAGTCCAATTAAGGACTCATAAAGTCATACGAAAATTTGAAATCACTATTACGCTTCTAACATATCCAAAATCAAGGCGGCAGTCCATGAGAAATCGTTGCCGCCGTAGCCTTGTGCGTCAAGGTCGTTCGCGGCTGATTTGAGTGGGTCGAAATATTCATACATTCCATAACGCATGACCAAATTGATGGTGTCGCGTTTGATGCGCCGCGCCAAATCCTCAAAGCCATAACGCAGGCAACCTTTCCACATCAACCAATTGATATTGACCCAAACAGGGCCGCGCCAATACCGTGTTCGGTCGAAATGCGGGTCGGTGACGGCGTTCGTCGCACAGAGCCAATACTCGTCGTTTCTGCCCGAAAAATGGAGACTTTCAAGGGTTTCACGCATTCTTTCCGCCATTTTTTGCGATGGCACACCCGCAAAAAGCGGCGTCATGCCAGGGCTGCCGATACCGCCGACGAAGCGTTTGTTGCGTAAATCGTAGTAACCATAAACGCCTGTTATGGGGTCTAAAAGTTTGTGATTCATCGCAAATTTGGTCTTATTCGCCCATTTTTCTGATTGCTCCGCAATGTCTATCATGCCAAAATGACGTGCCAAACGCGCCAAACTTTCACCCGAAGCGACCAAAAGACCGTTGAAAAGTGGGTCTTGCACCAAAAAAGGAAGAATCTCGTACATCTCTTTTTCATCAAAATCAACCGAGCGGGAGAGTTCAATGAGCGTCAAATAGTAGTTATAATCCTTCTTCGTGGGCCGTTGTTTAGGGTTGACGTGTTGTGTATCCCTGCGCTTGACGGCGTAGTCAATTGGTTCAAAAGTTTGCCAAATTGCGTCAAATTGCGTTGAATTGTCCGTTCCAGCCTCCCAATTGTGGCGAATGTAAGGCAAGCCTTCGTTGTGCGGGTCGCGGTCGCGGTACAGGTATTCGTGAAAACGAAAGATATGGCGAATGGCTTTTTTGTAAAAAAACGAGTTCGCTACTGAGGGAGTGTTCGTTTTAAAATCGCCTTGACTTCCAGCCATTTCCTTATCGAAAATTTGAGCCAGCATCGCCCCTAGATTAGGCGGTTGTGTGATGCCCGACGTGACAACGTGGCGCGGCGCAAAAGAATTTCTTGATGCCCCCTGAAACGCCGAGCCTGGAAAATAGCTTTTGCCCACATCATCGTCATGATATATAATGTGCGGCATAAAACCATTCGACCATTGTGCATCGAAAAGCGACTGAAATTCGACTTGTGCGCGCTCAATATCAATATGAGACCAACCAACGGCGATAAAAGCGGAATCCCACAACCATTGAAACGGATAAAGACCCGCGCAAGGAATGGTAAAATTGCCTTTTGAGTTTTTGTGAAGGACATCTTTGCAAGCCGCCCTAAGCTCGGCGCGTGTTTGGTAGGCACGCCGAAGGGCATAAAGTATAGCAGTAGGCATAGAATTTAAAAAAGAGTGTAATTGTCAAGTACGTTGTCGTTAAAAAATTAACAAGCCGATTGGAAAGCATAAAGGCTTTCAATCGGCTTGGTGTTTACTTGATGTAAAGGACGATAAGTTGATGTTTATTTGCTTAATGAGTCAGAAGACGCCGCTAAGGTGTAGTGCGCGTCTAGTGTTGTTTTAATGTTACAAAGGTAGATATAAGGCTGCCTTATAAAAAACATTGTCTCTCTTTTTTTGCATTGATTATCAATGAGTTACAACGTAAACGTTAACGTAAACGGTTACGTAAAAATTTATTAAGACTTTTTTAACTAAATTTGGGTAGTTTTGCCAATTATTTTTTTGTTATTTGATGAAAATCAAGACATAAAATTTGTTTTTCTGAAAAAATGATACCTAAAAAAGCAGCATAAATGAGCATTTTAGAAAATATTCGTTGTTACTTACTGAAATTATTTACGTAAATGTTAGGTTTTGAGTTTTGGGTTTCGGGTTTTGAGTCCTATTAACTCAAAACCCGAAGCTCAAAACTCGAAACTCAAAACCCAAAACTCGAAACTCAAAACCCAAAACTTAAAAGAATGAGCAATAAACGGATTAGACTAAAGGACCTTGCGGAACAGTTAGGCGTCTCAATTCCGACGGTTTCACGCGCTTTGAAAGACCGTCCCGACATCAGTCCTGATTTAAAAAAGAAGGTCAAAGAATTGGCCGAAGCCACGCGTTATCAGCCGAATGTGATGGCTTCGATGTTTAAAAATCAACAAAATCGCTGCATCGGCGTTGTTTTGCCAAGGGTAGCACATTTCTTTTTTTCGACAATCATCAGTGGTATTTTACAAGAAGCCGATGCGCAAGACTACCGCGTTGTGGTTTGTGAAACGCTGCACGATTACATGAAAGAGGTGAAGTACATTCGTCAATTATCTAATGGAACGACCGACGGTTTGCTAATTTGCGTTGGCAATAACACAACAGATATTAGTCATTTGACGCAATTAGCTGCCGATAATTTGCCCTTCGTCTTGTTCGATAAAGACGTTTTGAAGCTAAAAGCCCCAAAAGTGGTCGTTGACGATTTCACGGGCGCATATCTCGCTGTCGAGCATTTGATAGCGCAAGGTTACCGCAATATTGCCCACATTCAAGACAACGGTGTGGCGCACACCTCCCAAAAACGCTTAAAAGGCTATCTTTCTGCCTTGAAAAAGCACGATTTACCACAAAAGGAAGACCTTATTGTGCAAACCAAATCCGTTTCAACGGCAAGTGGTCACGAAGCGATGTTGGCACTGTTACGTAGTGGTAAACCCGTAGATGCTGTGTTTGCAATTACCGACGAAATAGCGATTGGCGCGATGAATGCCGCACAAAGCCTTGGTTTAAAAGTACCAAAAGATTTTGGCGTTGTTGGTTTTAGCGATTGGCAAATTGCGTCGGTCGTCACGCCCCCCCTCAGTACAGTCGCACAGCCAGGCTTTGAAATGGGTCAAATTGCTGCCAAAATGTTGATTCATATGATTGAAAAAGATAAATCGGCAGCAGAAAGTGCGACAACACGGATTTTGAAAACAAAATTGATTGTGCGCGATTCTTCATTTCGGGGTTTGGTGAAAGAAGGATAATGTCTTAGGTTTACGCTTTTAAGTGAAAAGTGAAAAGTGAAAAGTGAAAAGTGAAAAGTGAAAAGTGAAAAGTGAAAAGTGAAAAGTGAAAAGTGAAAAGTGAAAAGTGAAAAGTTACCCAACTTATCACTCATCACTTTTCACTTACAACTTATCACTTTTCACTTACAACTTATCACTTATCACTTTTCACTTATCACTTACAACTTATCACTTATCACTTTTCACTTTTCACTTATCACTTACAACTTATCACTTTTTACTTACAACTTATCACTTTTCACTTACAACTTATCACTTTTCACTTACAACTTATCACTTACAACTCACCTCTATTGTCTCACTAGGAATTAATTTAAAATAAAGTACCAAATTTCAATTTGTAATTGCTTGTAAATCAAGTTTTTGTAAATTTTAAATTCTTAATTTTTAATTCCCACTCAAACCACTCAAACCATGTGCGGAATTGTTGCCTACATTGGCACTAAACAGGCTTACCCTATCCTCATCAAAGGGCTTCAACGCCTTGAATATCGCGGTTACGACAGCTCAGGCGTCGCACTTTTGAACGGCGATTTGAACGTTTACAAGAAAAAAGGAAAGGTTAGCGAATTGGAAACATTCGCCGAAGGTAAAAATTTGGAAGCCACAATCGGCATCGGGCATACGCGTTGGGCAACGCATGGGCCACCTAATGATATTAATTCTCACCCACAAATGTCGGGCAATAGCCGTTTGGCACTCGTTCACAACGGGATTATTGAAAACTATGCGCCGTTGAAAGCCGCTTTGCAACGCTTGGGCCATACGTTTACGAGCGATACGGACACCGAAGTTTTGGTGCATTTGATTGAAGAATTGCAAGAACGTGAGGCTTTACCGCTTGAAGAGGCCGTTCGCGTGGCCTTGTCGAAAGTCGTTGGCGCGTATGCAATTGTCGTTATTGACAAGCAAGACAAGTCGAAAATCGTAGCGGCGCGCAAGCAAAGTCCCTTGGTTTTGGGCATTGGTAAAGGCGAATTTTTCTTCGCTTCGGACGCCACACCGATTGTTGAGCATACAAAACGTGTTGTGTATATCAATGATAATGAGATAGTTACGGCACGTATTGATGGAACTTTCGATATTAAAACGATTGCCAACGAAACACAAGTTCCGTTTATTCAAGAGTTGGAACTGACGATTGAGAAACTCGAAAAAGGTGGTTACGATTCGTTCATGTTGAAAGAAATTCATGAACAACCCAAAACAATTGCTGATGCGATGCGCGGCCGGATTAACGCCGCCGAAGGTTGGGTCAACATGGGCGGTGTAACGGAAAACGAACGCCGTATTATGAATGCTGAACGCTTGTTGATTATCGCTTGCGGTACGTCTTGGCACGCAGGTTTGGTCGGTGAATATCTGTTTGAGGAACTTGCTCGACTGCCTGTTGAGGTGGAATACGCGTCGGAATTTCGCTATCGTAATCCCATTATTACGGAAAAAGATATTGTGATTGCCATCTCTCAATCGGGCGAAACGGCGGATACTTTGGCCGCTATTGAGTTGGCAAAAGAGCGCGGCGCGATGATTTACGGCGTCGTCAATGCCGTCGGGTCAAGCATCGCAAGGATGTCTGACGCAGGTTCGTACATCCACGCAGGGCCTGAAATAGGCGTTGCTTCTACCAAGGCATTTACGGGTCAAGTGACCGTTTTGAGCCTTATGGCCTTACAAATTGGTTACAAACGCGGTAAAATCAACACGTCTGACTACCGCCGACTGCTCGCCGAATTGGAAGCGATTCCGTCGAAAGTAGAAGATGTTTTGAAAATCAATGATGCTGTAAAATACATCGCGGCTGAAATCAAAGACGCGCCAAATGCCTTGTATTTGGGTCGCGGCTACAACTTTCCCGTGGCTTTGGAAGGGGCGTTGAAATTAAAAGAAATTTCCTACATCCACGCCGAAGGCTACCCTGCGGCGGAAATGAAACACGGGCCAATTGCTTTGATTGACGAAAATATGCCTTGCGTTATCGTCTGTACGAACAAAAGCGCGTATGAAAAAATTGTCTCAAACGTTCAAGAGGTCAAAGCGCGAAAAGGCATTGTTATTGCCGTTATTACTGAGGGGGATACAATTATTAAAGAATTGGCAGATTATGTCCTTGAAATTCCCGATACAGCTGAGCAATTGACGCCACTTTTGTCGGTTATTCCGTTGCAATTGTTGAGTTACCACATCGCTGTTATGCGGGAATGTAATGTTGACCAACCGCGCAACTTAGCTAAGTCGGTGACGGTGGAATAAGAATCTCAAGGATGCTTGAAATTTTGACACGTTATATATGGTGCAAAAAAAAAGTTGAACAGGTGTTAAAACCTGTTCGACTTTTTTTTTGAGCGTTTTACTGAGGGGGTGCATTTAAGGCGTGTCGAAGTTGGTTTTTACCTGTTTGCATAGATTTTTTAATGCACTGCTTCTTAGTTGACCAAATTTTCTGATAATGGTATGTTCTGCCACAGTCATCAAGCAATCACACCGAACTTCGGACGGGCGTTGTAATGCAAGCGATGTATCTGCGCTGTTGAGTGGGAAACATTGGCTATCATTCCGTAAAACAGATGTTATCTTGGCAACGATGTAGCTACCAGCCTTTGATTTGTTTTTACCGACGACAATAGTAGGGGGGGGGTGTAAAATCGTCGTCTGGGAAGGGAGTTTTACCCCATTTTATATATTCAAACAAAATAGGGCATAAAAAAACTGCAACTAACTGATAATCAGCTAATTGCAGCATTTTTTACGGAGGAGAAGGAGGGATTTTACAACCTCCTTTCTAAATCGTTGAAAATCAATGAGTTACAACGGCACAAAATCGGATTTAAAAAAGTGTGCCACGCCAATTCTATTTTTTCTCTTTTCGACGAAGCAAATAGGTTTTGTATTTTGTCCCTGCTTTGTCTGCATCATAGACAGACACGACTTCCCAACCGCGTTCCGACATGATGTTCAAACCTTTCAAAATGCCCCATTTGGAGGTCATTTTATCGCCTTTTTCATCTACAAGAGCTTCCATTTTATCCTCGCTGTAAACGATAAAATAGGTTTTGCCGAACACCGTAGATTCTACTAATTCGCAATAATCTCCCTTAATTTCTTGGGCATTTATAGAGATTGAAAAGGCGATAAGTAGTGCTGAAATAAACACTTTTTTCATGTTTTTTATTTTAAAGTTTTATGCGAGTAAATTTTGCTTTTGGCTCTCATACTCGTATTCTGTAAGAATGCCCGCTTCTTTTAATTCATGTAGTTTTTTCAGTTCATCGGCGATTTTAACGCCTGATGGTTTGACTACGATTTGCTGTTGAGGAGGAGTCGAGTACGCGGCGTTGTATTTTTGATTAAAAGCCTCTTCGCTCATCGTCAAGAAAATAATAAAATCGGCAATAAAGCCGATGCCGAAAAGTCCGCCTGTGAGCGCGTACACGATGCCAAGACCAACTTGGCCAAGATAAAAGCGGTGGACGCCTATCCATCCAAGAAAGCCCGCGAAAAGCGCAGCAGTCATTTTATTTTTCATACACTAGGGAGTTTTATTGTTTTAAAAAATATTAGTTCCGTGTGTAGCTCCCCTCAGTATATTCCTCTATTTTTTTTCTTCTAGTTTCTTTTCCAACGCCGCGATTTTCGCATTCGCCACTTTCAGTTGCTCAAAATAGCAACCGCCGCCCGTCGCCGCGCACTCGCGCTCGATGTACGTCGTGAGCTGCTGATACACGATGCGCTCACCATTTTCGCCGTAATCAACTTGCGGTTCGTTCAGAATATTCGCTTCAAGTGAATTTTTAATATTCACTTCTCGTGAAAAGTCGTGAAAAAACAAACGCTCTAAATCTTCGCCGACGATTTTTCTTATTTCCAATAGTGTATCAACCTCGGGCTTAGAATTGCCCGAAATCCAAGCAGAAACCGTTGAATTTCCTACATTTAGTGTGTTTGCAAGGCTTGTTTGAGTAATGGGAATCCTTTTTAAAAGGACTTTCAAGTTGCTTCCAAAATACATCGTAAAAATTATTTTCGCTTAAAATGAAAAATAGTTTGCATTTTATTTGGATATTCATTTCAAGTGAACGCATATTTGCACCACGTTCGACAAATGAACGTATAGAAATTGAATTAAAAAAATATAGTATGAACTTTCTACTAGAAAACGCGGAGAAAATAACG
Source organism: Saprospiraceae bacterium (assembly GCA_043720935.1). Taxonomy (GTDB): domain Bacteria; phylum Bacteroidota; class Bacteroidia; order Chitinophagales; family Saprospiraceae; genus JAAFJT01. The sequence goes on along the minus strand of JAYSRS010000270.1, from coordinate 341 downwards.
AACGCCCTCCCTAAGGGTACGCAAAAAAAGTTGTCCAACGACCTCGGCATCAGTGATAGCGCAGTCGGGCAGTACCTAAAAGGGAAGTTTACCCTACTCAGTGATACACCGAGCAGAGACGCAAAAAGAATTGAAATTTTGGAAGCAGCCATTAAAGAGCTAGAACCCGCCGCGGAGTTGGTTAAGGGGTTCAAAGATTCTCAATCGCAGTTAGAATAGTGAAAATCGTAACGACAAATACCGTCGTGTTAGTATGTCTCTTTAAAAACGGTTGGGGTGGAATTTCGGTTCTACCCTATTTTTCAACGATTATTATAGGCCCCACCGTGTAAGGGGTTTTT
>JAYSRS010000269.1:0-14813 GCA_043720935.1 Saprospiraceae bacterium | reverse complement strand
TGAGTTATGAGAGATAAGTTATGAGTTTTAGGACGTTTTAGGCATTTTTATCTTCAAAATACTGAGGGGGGTACTAGTTCGCTATACCACTCATAACTTATCACTCATAACTCATAACTAAAAATTTACATAAATGACCAAGCGTTATATCGAAATAATGGACACCACCCTCCGCGACGGGGAACAAACAAGTGGTGTGTCTTTTTCAGCAGCAGAAAAATTATCTATTGCGCAATTGCTGTTGACCGAAGTGAAGGTAGATAGGATTGAAATCGCCTCGGCCCGCGTGTCGGATGGCGAATTTGCTGCGGTCAAAAAAATTACGGATTGGGCGAAAATCAATGGTTTTTTGGATAAAATTGAAGTGTTGACCTTCGTGGATGGGGAAGCGTCTATCAATTGGATGCTGGAATCGGGTGCAAAAGTGATGAATTTATTGACTAAAGGCTCGTTGAATCATCTGACGCATCAGCTCAAAAAAACGCCCGAACAACATTTTCAAGAGATAAAAACGGTCATTGAAATCGCCAATTCCAAAGGCATAAAATGCAACGTTTATCTTGAAGATTGGAGTAATGGCATGAAAAATTCCTACGATTATGTCATCGCATACCTCGATTTTCTCACAAAACAGCCCGTGGAACGCGTTTTATTGCCCGACACATTGGGTGTTTTGACACCCGACCAAACGTTTGCTTTTGTGTCGGATTTGGTGAAACGGTATCCCAAAACGCATTTCGATTTTCATGCACACAATGACTACGATTTGAGCATCGCCAACGTCATGGAAGCCTTGAAAGCGGGGGCAAATGGCTTGCATTTGACGGTCAACGGCATGGGCGAACGAGCGGGAAATGCACCTTTGGCGAGTGCAATTGCGGTGATAAATGACTTTTTCCCAAGCATCAAAACGTCGGTTGTAGAAAAGTCTTTGTATTCAGTGAGTAAGATTGTGGAGTCGTTTTCAGGCTTTCGGATTCCTGTTAATAAACCCGTCGTTGGGGCGAATGTTTTTACACAAACGGCTGGTATTCATGCAGATGGAGATAACAAACACAACTTATATTTCAATGACTTGATGCCCGAACGTTTCGGAAGAACCCGTAAATACGCCTTGGGAAAAACGTCGGGAAAGGCGAATATTGAGAAGAATTTACAGGAATTAGGCATTAAATTATCGCAAGAAGAATTAAAGAAAGTCACCCAAGCCGTTATCGAATTGGGGGACAAAAAACAAATCATTACCGTCGAAGATTTGCGCTACATCGTGAGCGATGTTCTGAACTATGATGTCGTCGAAAACAAGGTCATTATTGTGGATTATATGCTCTCTCATGCCCGCAATTTACGCCCGTCGGCAACCATTAAAATCAAAATTAACGGGCAGTTATTTGAAGAAAACGCGCAAGGCGATGGACAATATGACGCTTTTATGAATGCTTTGAAAAAAGTATATCAAAAAAACAAAATGTCGTTGCCCGATTTAACGGACTATGCCGTCCGCATCCCGCCTGGCGGCAAAACGGACGCGCTTTGTGAAACAATTATCACTTGGACAAAGGATAGAAAGGACATCAAAACAAGGGGCTTAGATTCTGACCAAACGGTGTCGGCCATCAAAGCAACCGAAAAAATGCTCAACTTAATTAATTGATTATGGCTACTAAAAACATTTTAATCGTCCCGGGCGACGGGATTGGACAGGAAGTAACTGCCGTTGGCAAAAAGGTATTGGATAAAATTGCCGCTCGGTTTGGGCATACCTTCAACTATGACGACGCCTTGATTGGCCACGTCGCTATCGAAGCAACGGGCAATCCCCTACCCGATGAAACATTGGTGAAAATGCGGGCTTCGGACGCTATTTTATTCGGTGCGGTCGGTCATGCCAAATACGACAACGACCCGACGGCAAAAGTGCGGCCCGAACAAGGGCTTTTACGGATGCGTAAGGAATTGGGCTTATACGCAAACTTGCGACCTATTAAATTATTTGATGAATTGTTGTCGGCATCAAGCATTAAGCCCGAAATACTGAGGGGGTCGGATATTTTGTTTTTCCGCGAACTCACGGGCGATATTTATTTCGGCGAAAAAGGCCGCAACGAAGACCGCACGTATGCGTATGACATTGCAGGTTATCACAAGTACGAAGTCGAGCGCATTGCCCGTCGAGCATTTGAAGCGGCGATGACACGCGGCAAGCGTTTGATGTCGGTTGACAAAGCGAATGTATTGGAATCCAGTCGTTTATGGCGTGAAACGGTTTTAGAAGTAGCCAAAGAATATCCAGAAGTTGAAGTCGAACACCAGTTTGTTGACTCGGCGGCGATGCTCTTAATTAAGAAACCACGGCACTTCGACGTCGTAGTGACGGCTAATTTGTTTGGCGATATTTTAACAGATGAAGCGTCTCAAATTGCAGGTTCTATGGGTATGTTAGCGTCTGCTTCTATCGGCGACGGCACGGGCGTTTATGAGCCGATTCACGGGTCAGCCCACGACATTACGGGCAAAGGCATTGCCAATCCGATGGCGTCTGTTCTCTCCGCAGCTTTGTTGTTAGACATTGCTTTTGGCATGAAAGAAGAGTCAAATGCCGTGATTGCAGCGATTGACGGCGTCTTAAAAGCGGGTTTCAGAACGGTTGATATTGCCGATGCAGATACCGATAAATCCATGATTTTAGGTACGGATGCGATTGGAGAGGAGATTTTGAAGCGGATTTGATTGGTCATTTAGTCTTGTCACTCAGAAGGAGGCCCCTCAGTAAAAAAGCCGTTTTTCTCTTCATTTTGAGAGAAAAACGGCTTTTTTCATTTCAAACTCATCATTTCGACGCAAAAATCATACACGTAACGGTAAGGAAAATCATCTCTTTGGAAACCGTCTTTGGGTAAAATTTCCGCCAACATTTTATACACCTGTTTACGTGCTGCGTTTCTTTTAGGGTTATTGCTGATGCCATATCGAATTAGGAAAGCAGTCGCTTTTGCATGAAATTCGGGATTCTCTACCGCCAAATGTTCTAAAACTTTAAGTTCTCCACTGGCCAAATCAAAGTAGAAATAATCTGAAAACTGATAAGAAAACGCATCGGGTTTTAGTGTTTCTTGAAACGCTTTTCTATTCGCTTCCGACTGACATTTAGCACAACAATAAAAAAGATTTTCCCAATCGTAGGCTTTGAAAGGGTAAGCTAATTTAGGAAAATAATGCTCAATCGTTTCAGTTGAAATAGTGCCAACGGGATGGCCATCACAAAACGAACAATGTTCTTTGGTGATTAGACAAAGTTGACTTCTCATTACTTCATAAAGCCCTTTTTTTCTGTAAAAACTAAAATCCGAACTTTTACCGCCTTTATCCAACTTTTCTGCAAATTCTTTTCCCCATTGCTCATAGTTTTCGGCCAATTCGCTCAACTCGGGAATGTCTTTAATCGGCGTTTTAGTTATTTTCTCCATTGAAATAATCTTTACCTGTTACTCTTTTTAATCGAAATAATTTAGAACTGATAATCGCCATAACTTCCTCGCCTTCCGTCATTAAACGGGCAATAACTTCCTTAAATTCAAGCTCATGTGTATAGTTTTTTACCACTATTTCTGCATCAATTTGATTGAATCGCTCAATATCTTTCATTGTTTCAAAACCAAATAAATTCCTCGCGTGCAAGATGTGGTCATACACATACGTATAGGAATTGCCCGTATCTGACAAAATCGTATTGGTCAGTTGTGTATTACAATCTTTATTTTCTAATACGTAAACCTTAGCATTGTCAATTGAATTAATGATAAATGGCGAATGCGTAGAAACAAAAATTTGAGCATTCGGTAAAAGATTTTTAACCAATGGCAAAATTTTATATTGCCAAGTCGGATGCAAATGCACTTCAATTTCATCCAAAAACAGAATAATGTTTTGGTGCGTGATTGGAATCGTTTTATCGGCCCATGGAATTTCGTCTAAACGCATCAACAAATCACCCAACCAACTTAAAATAGACCGCAATCCATCGGGTAAAACATCAAATTCAAGCACTTTGCCGCAATAAGTAATGCCTACTTTCCAAGGACTTGTTTCGATTTTTATGGCGTATTCATTATTGGTTAATTCATTAATGCTTTGAATAAAAAGATTTAAAGCGGCTCTATATTCATCGGCTAATTTTTTATTGCCTAATGTTTCCTCAATTGCTGCTTTTGAATACCGTGAAACTATCCAATTTGACAAGCGAAAAGCCGTATCTTTTTCTTTAACAAACTCTAAGGCAAGATGTAATGGATTAAATTTTTGACTATCATCTAAAACAATGTTTTCTGATTTAAGAAACCTATATCCCGAATAAGCAAATGCCGCAAATGTGAATTTTCTATTGTGAATATCTTTCGATATGATAGCATTTCTGTAATTTGCAAAATCTTTAGAACTTGGTTCTAATTCATAGGATGCGTCTAATGCATAATTCTGATGAATGTTTCTACAATTGCTACAACCATAACAAAGCACTTCATGTAATACCTCGTTGTGATTTCTTAGAATAACATGTGTATAACTTCGCGGTGTCTTATCGCTATCATCTTCAAAAAAATGAAACCTTTTATAAAAATTGTTGGATAAATGTTCTTTATGTCCCTTCTCAAAATAGTCAAATGCACTCGCTAAAGCATGGAGTAACGTTGTCTTACCCGTGCCATTTGCGCCCGTTAAAATATGTATATTTGGATGTCCTTTTTTAATCTCAAAATCAAATGTTTGTTCTTGATAAGGGCCGATATTTTTAACTACTAACTGACTAATTTTTATCATAAACTCTTTTATTTTCGCTTAAAATGATTTAAAATAGGTAATTTTGTCGGCAAAGATAGCATATTTCTTACTTTTTCACAAAAATACTGAGGGGGTCTTTCAAAATAAAAAACATCGCTCTAACATTCTGCCAACATTCTAAATTACTAAACACGTGTTCGTTATGATAAAAAACATTCACAAAAATATCTACTTTTGCCCCAACAAAATCACTTATCAATGCGCGTTTTATTGTGTGGATTAGGGTCAATTCTGACAAATGCCCTTGATTATCGCTTGCGAAAATACGGTTACAAGTCCCTTCGGGCAACGAATGCGAGCGAGGCGTTGAACCGCATTCACGCACAACACGCCGACGCCTTAGTCGTGAGTGTGGACGTACAAGGCTATCAATTAGCCACATTTATTGCTTTGATTCGAGAAGATTTTCGCAGCCGCATCCCCATTATTTTAGTCACCGAACCCGACGGTGAACCCGAAACAGTTTTAGCAGGTCTCGACGCGGGGGCAGATGATTTCGTTACGTTTCCGTTTAAACCGAACGAATTGGTGTTGCGCTTGAAATTACGCTTACATGACCCGATTTTCAAATAGTATCACGGACTTTAGTCCGTGAATATGTAAAGAAAGAGATTTATTAAATTTTAAATGTTCACGGACTAAAGTCCGTAATACAACTAAGTAATTACTCAAAATCAATAAAAAAAAGACAGATGAAAGGTATAATCCTTGCGGGTGGACTAGGCACACGCCTTTACCCGTTGACCCTCGCGGTCAGCAAACAAATGATGCCGATTTATGACAAACCGATGATTTACTACCCCCTCAGTACCTTGATGCTGGCAGGTGTTCGGGACGTTATGATTATCTCAACGCCTTATGATTTGCCCAATTTTGAGAAACTTTTTGGCACAGGTGAAGACCTCGGTATGAATTTCAACTACAAAGTGCAACACGAGCCGAACGGTTTGGCACAAGCCTTTGTGTTGGGTGAAGAATTTATCGGCAACGACGCGGCTTCGTTGATTTTGGGTGACAATATTTTCTACGGGGCGGGTCTTGGCGAACAACTTGGGGCAAGTAGCAATCCCGAAGGTGGCATCGTCTTCGCCTATCAAGTCGCCGACCCTGAACGGTACGGCGTTGTCGAATTTGATAAGCAATTCAAAGCCTTGTCTATCGAAGAAAAACCGACTAAACCGAAGTCGAATTATGCCGTCCCGGGACTGTATTTTTATGACAATTCGGTCGTTGAAGTCGCTAAAAATTTGAAACCTTCGCCGCGTGGCGAGTATGAAATTACGGATGTCAACAAATATTACCTTGAAAAAGGCGATTTGCAGGTCAAAGTGTTGAGTCGTGGGACAGCATGGTTGGATACGGGTACGCACGAGTCGCTGATTCAAGCGGGCCAATTTATTCAAGTCATTGAAGAACGGCAAGGCTTGAAAATTGGCTGCATCGAAGAAGTGGCTTGGGAAATGGGCTTCATTGATGACGCACAATTAGAGAAATTGGGTCAAAAATACATCAAAAGCGGCTACGGCGAATACTTGTTGCGGCTGCTGAAATAGGTTTGTTTCACACAGAGGACACAGAGGTTTTTAGCTTCTTTTGTCATTCAGTAGTGCATTTTATATATTTCCAAAATTAAAATTTTATTGCAATTAATTGATTTTAAAAGTTCCAATCTGACGCGGGTTTGAAACCCGCGTCAGATTTTTTGAAACCCGCGTCAGATTTTCTGAAAATATATAAGGCTCTTTGGCAATTTTAGCGGAGACTACATTTACGAAATCTTAAAGATTTCGTAAATGTTTGTAAATCATCATTTTATAAATCAAAGTATTCGATAAGTTTTTCAATAACCGCTAAAATTGTCAAAGAGCCATATATAAAACGCACTATTCAGCAGGAAACTAAAAAACGCTGTGTTCTCTGTGAACTCTGTGTGAAACGCTCAATCACTCATAATACCGTCTAATAACTTGCACAACTGACCAAATTAGCGACAATTGGAGTGTGTAAAAAAGCACTTTGGGCTGCGCTAAAAAGGCCAAAATATTTAATACAGACGCATTTAACGTCGGCGAGGTGTCAAATCTCGCCGACGTTTTTGTTTCTGTTTTAGCCGTTTTTATAGTGTAAGTCGGCAAAGCCAATAAGAAAAGCGGATAAATCGGAATAAAATACTTGCCGCCTAGGTTTTCGATAAAATCGCTGCCGACGGGACACCAAATACCGTACATCGCTGCCGCAAAACTGTAAGTTGTCAAAATACCGATGCCAAAAAGGCCAAATTTGGCTTTTATACTGAGGGGGTCTTTTGAAAGTCTTAGGAAGCCTCCTTCTGGCTTCCTAAGACTTGGTTCAACACTTGATTCAGAGCCAAATCTTAGGAAGACTGAAGGAATCTTCCTAAGATGGATTAATGGAAAAACAGTTTGAATAATGAGCAATAAAAGGATAAGCGCAATCAACCACAAGGGTAAATAATTCTTTTCCCAGCCGAATTTTCCGACGTAGTGAATGAGCGTGTGCGGCAGGGTTTTTAGCAATGAAAAGGTGGCTATCTTGCTGAAATACAAGGGATTATGAAGGATAAACTGCAACTGTACTGAGGGGTCAACGTTTTCGTTCAGTTGCTGGCCGACGCGGAAAATGGGGTGATAGTCTTCAAATCTTAGGTAAATTGGTTGAATGGTTTTTGACCAAAAAACGATAGCCGTTAAGTTGGTGACGATTAAAGCAGTTGCTAGGCCTATTTTGTTTTTTAAACCGTTGACGTGTTCTTTTTTTATTAATAAAAATAAAAATATCAAAGGGAAATACGCTAGTTTATTGAGCGACATAATGAGTGAGGTCAAGAACAGAAGGCCAATGCCGATTAAATTTATTTGCTTCAACAAGCTTTTTTTTTCCACCATCATTTTGACGCATAGGGCAATGAACAAAAAGCTGCAAGCGTTAGTAACAACGTCGCCGCTTGCGGAGGCATTGATGAACAACGAAGACGGCAACAAAGCAAGGCCAACAAATAAGTTACGGTGAATGGGTAGGATTTTCAACGCCGCGTAAACCATTGATAACCAAAACAATAGCGTTAAGAAGCGCGAAAAGTAAAAAATACTGAGGGGACCTATTTTCAAAAACTTTCCGATGGCAATCGCTACGGCTTGCGGCACATAAGCCGTCGGGGCATAGATAGCGGTGTTTGCAAAATCCGTAAATTGACGGTTGTTTTCGTCGAGTGGAACGGACAAATTATAAAAAATGGTATTGGATTTGATTTGATTTTCCGAGTGAAAAGGCAGCGAACGAAACGGTTGTGTTATCTTTGCGACAGCAACGGGCAAATCGCCGCCGAGCCGATTGTCCGCCGTCCGAACACCAACAAAAATACCGTCCGACACTTGCCAAGCCCGATAAAAATGATTAAACTCGTCCGCCACTTGAAACGGTGGCACAACAAAAACGAAAAGACTACCGAACAATAAAGCGACTATACAAAAACTACGCAACGACATTTATTTTTAGATTTTACTGTTTTATGGTAACTTAAAAAATCTCAATTACCTCCACTTTTTATCAAAGAACGTTGTCATTGCGAGGAGGCACGACGAAGCAATCTTTATGTTTTTGCAGACTTTTTACTTGAAAATAGACGTTTTTCAATCAATATTCTGCTGAAATTAAACAGGTTGCTTCGTCGTGCCTCCTCGCAATGACGACTTGTTTTATTAAAATTTGAGAGAAACTTGACATTTATGAAATTATCAATATCTCATAAATACCCAAAACGGGTTAAAACCGACAATTGCATGAAAGATACCCATACTGTGGCGCGCAAAGAACCTAAATTTGCGGCGATAGAAGTCCTAATCACCAATCAAAATTTTTACACACGCATTTCAATGAATCAGTCAAAAGCATTCTGGCGGCTGGCGGCACACCTTTTTATTGTCCTTTTCAGCTTAAAAACGGCTCAAATAGACGCTAAAAACCCTGTTTCGTCGAGCGTTTCTACCACGCATTCTACAACTAATTTGCGAGACATTTCGCTCTTCGCAAGTATTACCTCTGCCACCGTTGGCAGCCTCGTAACGATTGAAGTCACAACGGACAACTTTACCGATGTTGAGGATTTCCAAATCCCAATGGCTTGGAATCCATCGCTCTTGACATTTCAGAGTGTCAATAGTTTCTCGACGGAAGTTCCTAACTTTACAGTAGCTGATTTTAATCTAGCGAATGTCGCAACGGGTTCATTATCAGCTAATTGGATGGCAATTGGGCCAACGAGTAGCGTTACGAATGGGACAACTTTGTTTAAAATTACCTTTCGCGTGGCGGCTTACAGTAACACACCTGCGTCGGTCATGTTTAACAATCTCGCCACGCTTTCTATTACGACATCGGGCGGCATTCCCGCAACTATAACGCCTCGAAATGGCAGTGTTCGCCTCATCAATCCTAATCCTTGTCCATCACGCCCTGCGGGAACGACCTGCCAAACTGCTCCAATTTTGAGCGCAACAGAGTTTCCTTATTCTCAAGGATTATCCAATCCTACGCCACAACCCATTAGAAAAGGTGATACTTGTGTTGGTGGTATAGAGAATCCGCATTGGATAGCTTTTATTGCAGCTTCAACGTCTTTGACCGTAAAAGTTAGAGCAGGAACGGATTTCTCACTGGGGGGGCTTCAATTTTTTGTCCACGAAATCATTGATTGTGATACGTTTAGGCGCGTAAGTGGTGGTTGTCATCGAGAAGCCATCATAAGAGGAGAAGAAGACGGCGTCAATTTAACGGACTTAATCATAGGCAAGCAGTACTATATTATGATTGACGGTTATTTCGGCGACGTTGGCAGCTACGCTGTTTCAATAGCAAATGGCCAAGTCTATAACGCCACCCAAGCCATTACACCCCCAACGATTACAGGAAGTGGCGCACTTTGCGGTGCAAGAACAGGGCTAACATACAGCATTCCAACCGTCGCAACTACTGACCTATATGAATGGCGTATTCCAAGCACCGCAACGGCCACAACACCAATAAGAGGCGCGACGCAGACATCAATCAACGTCAATTGGGGCAGCGTGTCGGACAGCGTCTGCGTGCGGATTGCGGCACGGTGCGATACAACGCCTTGGTCTTGCAAATTCGTTAGAGTTGGAACGCCCCTTACAAATCCAATGACAGTGACTAAATGCCCAGGCATACCTTACTCTTTTAAAGGTCAAAGCCTTTACGCGGCGGGTGAATACCGAGATACTTTAACGGGCAGTTCGGGCTGTGATTCCATCGTTATTTTGACGCTGCAAAACCTTTTGCCCTTGTCGAAAGATACAACTGTAACGAAATGCACCCAAGCGACTTTCTTTTTCAAAGGCCAAAACCTCACCGCCGCAGGGACGTATCGAGATACATCACGAACGGCTTTTGGTTGCGATTCCATAACGGTCTTGACCTTGCAAAATCGCGCGCCGACCTCAAAAGACACAACCGTAACGAAATGCGCCCAAACGGTGTTTGTTTTTAAAGGGCAAAATCTGACTGCCGCAGGAACGTATCGAGATACCGCCCGAACGGCTTTCGGTTGCGATTCCATAACGGTTCTGAATTTGGTGAATTATCCCGCAGCTATCAGAGATATTGACACAACGGTTTGTGCAGGGACGTCGGTGACGGTCGGCGGTCGAACGTATAGCATAGCTGATAATTACACTGTTAATTCGACAACGCGCTCTTATTTAGGGTGCGATTCAACGATATTTTTAAGACTTAACATTCTTGATTTCATTGTAACACCTTCAAAAAGTGGCAATATTACCTGCCAAACGCCGCAAATCACCTTGTCGAGCCGCATCCAAAATCAACCGACGGGCGCGACAATTGCCTACGAATGGCGCAACGCCGCCAATACAATCATCGGCACGAACCCCTCAGTATTGGTCAATCAAGCGGGTACGTTTACCCTCACGGCCTTCGTCACTTGGAACGGGCGAACGTGTTCAAAATTCCAAACCATTGACGTAACAAAAAGCGGCAATCAACCGACAAAACCAACCCTCACGGGACAGCCGTTGAGTTGCGTCAGCAATACCGAAATATACAGCATTCCGACACCCGCCGCAAACGTGGACAGTTTCAATTGGACGGTGACAAACGGTACATTTACCAAGCAAACCAATCAAATAACAACAACTTGGAACGCTAACGCCACGATTGCGCAAGTGTGCGTAAACGCGCAAAACGCTTGTGGTGTGAGTGATACGGCTTGTTTTTCGGTCACTATTAGCCGCATTCCAACACCCCTCAGTATCATCGGCAAAGCAGGCGTTTGCAAAGACGAAATCACGACTTACCGCATTACGCCGCCCGCAAACACCACGTTTCTTTGGGCTTTGGCCAACGGGTCAGCTTTGAATCCTGTAACGACCGATTCTTTACGCGTCCGTTGGGGTACGTCGAACGGGCGAATATCTGTAACGCCGACAAACCGTTGCGGCACGGGAACACCGACCGAACTGGAAATTATAGTTTCTACCGAATTGCCCGATTCATTGCCGATTCAAGGCTTCTCGGCGGTTTGTTCCAACGATACAACGACTTACACCGTCGCGGCTTCGGCCACAACGACCGATTATATTTGGCAAGTGCCAACGGGCGCAACGATACTGAGGGGCCAAGGCACGCGGACAATTGTCGTCGTTTGGGGCAGCTTTGCGGGAAATGGACAAGTATTTTTGACCACTAAAAACATCTGTCAACTCGCACGCGGCGTTGGTTTTAATGTCTCCGTAAAAAATGCGGCTTTTGCTGCACCGAGCATCAACGGCAGCCGAACGGTTTGCCCAAGTACGCAAATCAGTTTTTCGACTTTTACGAACACCAATTTCCGTAGTTATACGTGGACAGTGCCGTCAAACACCACGCTACTGAGGGGCCAAGGAACGGACTCCGTGCGCGTTGATTGGGGAACGGCGGCAAGTGGGCAAGTTTGTTTGGAGATAGAAAACACCTGCGGCGTGCGCCAAAGAACCTGCATTGACATTGAAGTACGCGCCGACTTAGATTCATTGGTAATTGCGGGCGGAACGACGGTTTGCAAAGACTCGACGCTTCGGTTTTGTGTACCCGATGATGGCAGCGCGAGCCGTTTCCTTTGGCAAATTCCAACGGTTACGGGCGGTTCAATCGTTAGCGGACAGGGAACGAGTTGCGTTACTGTTCGTTTTGCCTCGACAAGTGGCACGGTGCGCGTAACGCCCGTGGGCGGCTGTTCGGACGGAAAACTAAGCCGTCGAGATGTGATAGTGAAGCTACCGCCTTCGATTGTGGGCGGCATTACGGGAAAAAACACCGTTTGTAACAATTCAATCGAAACCTATTCTGTTGCTTCGCAAACCGACATCACGCGTTATTCTTGGGGTTTGCCGATAGGCGCAACCTTTATTGGTGATTCATTGAGCAACACAATTACCATCAATACAAGTAATATGACAAGCGGTTTTCTGACCGTGCGCGCCGAAAACAACTGCGGTTTGGGTAACGGTGCAACGCTTCGGATTACCGTCGTGGCGCGTCCGCAAGTCAACGCGGGAGTTGATACGGCTTATTGCGGTAAAATTGGCACGTTGAAAGGTTCATCAAACGGCGTGACTAAAACGTGGAGCGTGGCAACAAAACCTTCGGGTGCGGCGGTCACGTTTGCGAGTGCCAATAATGCACAAACCGCCGTAACTGTTTCACAATCAGGTGTTTATACCTTCCGTTTTGAAGAAATAAACGCGGGAAACTGCGGTATGGCCGATTCCGTCACGCTGACTTTCCGCAATGTGCCGACCGTAACGACGGTTGACCAAATTTGCAATCAAGAAGCCACACACTACCGTCTGCAACTCAACGCGGTCGGTGGAACGGACCCATTCTCTTGGGGTGGCACGACATTGGGAACAATACAAGGCAACACCTTTCTATCTGACTCGATTCCAAGCGGAACGGCGGCGTTTTTCATCGCAACGGATGCTTTTGGTTGCAAATCGGACACCGTGCGCGGGTCTCGGATTTGCCCGTGCTACACATCGGCGGGAACGTTGCAGGCTGATTCCATCATCGTTTGCTTTGGTTTGACGGGCAAAGTAACGCCGCTTGGCGATGCCAAATTAGATGCTACCGACGTGTTTGATTACGTTTTACACACGGGTTCGGCGTCGAGAATTGGCACCATTTTGCTTCAAAATAAAACGGGCATCTTCAATTACACCCCCCCCCTATTAGCCTATAATCAAGTCTATTACATCACGTTTTTGGTCGGCGACCAACGCGCAAACGGCACGGTTGACACATCAAAACGGTGCGTTTCGCAAACACGCGGCATTCCGATTGTTTTCAAAGATAGATTTACGGCGGGGCTGTTTGGTGACACAACGGTTTGCCGTTTTTCGCCCGCACGTTTGCGTTTTACGACCAATCAAACGGGTTTGATTGACTTGACCTATCGGGCAGATAGCGGGACAATTGCCTTCGCGTTAGCGATTCAAAACAATACCCTTATCAACATAGTCCCTTCATTATCAGTAACTTATAAAATCGTTGACGCCACCGACCGAAACGGGTGTAAAGCCCAAATAACCGACTCTGCGCGTATCAACCTGCGCCCCTTCCCTATCTCGAATGCAGGACTTGACCGAAGCGTCTGCAACAATCGGATTGAACTTGATGCACGAGAAAACTTGGCCTACATCGGCAAGTGGACAAGCCTCACATCAGGCGTTCAAATCACCGACCCGACCAATCCTAGAACGGGCGTTGAGCAACTCCAAAATGGCAAAAACACGTTTATTTGGGCCGTTAGCGACACCGCTTGCTTGGATTACACGATACGCGATACCGTTGAGATTTTCTTACCGATACTGCCGAAAGCCGTGAATTTGTCGTTGATTACAAAAATGGGGCTTCCTGTATCGGGCAACGTGAGCGAGAATGCACCGCTTGGCACATACTCTGTCACCCGCTTGACGAATCCGACAAATGGCCGTTTTGATTTGTTTTCGAGTGGTGCATTTACCTACATTCCAGAACCGAAGTTTGTTGGCATTGTCAAATTTCGCTACATTATTTGCAGCGATTTATGCACACAACTTTGCGACACGGGCGAAGTCCGCATTTTGATTCAACCCACCGAAGACACCGTTAAAGTAATAAAGATTGCCGTACCAAACGCAATAACACCAAACGACGACGGCAAAAACGACGCACTAGTCATTGACGGCATTGAGCAATTTCTAGAAAATGAACTCGTTATTTTCAATCGGTGGGGCGATATTCTCTACACATCAAAACCTTACAAAAACGATTGGCGCGGCACAAATCAAAGCGGTCAAGAGTTACCCGAAGGGACATACTACTACGTATTAAGATTGAACACAACGGATGGGAAAATACTGAGGGGGGATATGACGGTGTTAAGGTAATGTTTTTTGTCATTCAGTAGGAATCTAGTTTTTTGTCATTCAGTAGGAATCTAGTTTTTTGTCATTCAGTAGGAATCTCTATGTTGTACGTATAAAATAACACACAACATAGAGATTCCTACTGAATGACAAAACCCCTTTACAACGTCGGTGCGGTTTCAAACCTCACCGACGTTTTTTTTACAGTTTATACTGAGGGGGTCTCGTTTTTTCTATTTTTATTGAGCGTTGATAAGTTATATTCTAGATGCGGCGTAGCTGCAAAATCTTGGTAATACTGCGCCAAAGCTGCGTTTTTTATGCGGTGTAACCGCTAAACGTGCTGTTTTGCGGTTACACCGCATGGTAAAAGTCGTTGTTGCGTTGAGCATTACCGAGATTTTGCAGCTACGCCGCAATCAGAATATAACTTATCGGAATTATCGGCTTTATGGTACGGCGCACGTTATGGCGCACGTTCGGGGAACTTTTAAAGTTCCCCGAACGTTGAACCGTATTGATAATCAATGAGTT
>JAYSRS010000268.1:0-1771 GCA_043720935.1 Saprospiraceae bacterium | reverse complement strand
TATCGTGTGTGTAGGTTGAGCGTACACACACGATAGAGATTCCTTCTGAATGACAAAAAAAAAGCGATTAGAAGGCTCAAAACCCTTCTAATCGCCGCAAATTTAACGCATTTGGTTAAAAAATCTCTTTTGAAATTGAAAAAAGACCTCTCCGTATTTTTACTTTTTCTTCATTTTTGACGGTTTGTCGTCTCCGCCAATTGGCATACGATAGCCCGCCGTGACGCCTAGGCCGCGTGTTCTCACGCTAATGTCGTCACTATTGCTAGTCCCCGTTACCATATTCGTTAAGCCAATTTGATAACGGACATCAAGAAAAATGCCGCCATAATTGACTTCGCCACCCATATTTAAAGCGAGGTCAACACGGCTGTGGTCGTCGTCTTTGAAGTTTAATGATTCGTCATTTGAAGTAGTAGTTGACACACTCCCTGTGGTCGTAGTTGTTGTGGATTTGCTTTTCCCACTTAAACCATAGCCAACACTTGGGCCAAAAAACAAGCCGCCGCCGATGCCAACGTCTGACCCAAATCGTGCTTTCGCTAAAACGGGTAATTCCAGCCAATTGACTATAATCTTGCCGTCCGATACAAAACGGGTAGTTGAAAGTGTTATGTCCGTTGTTTGCCGAAACCCTTTTTGAATAAAATTGAGTTCCATTTGCAGCCCGAAGTGTTCACCAAACATCATTTGAAAAGGAACGCCGATAGTCAAAAGTGTCGCATTTTTGGGTTGGTTTTGAGCACTCGCAGGTACGTTTGAGCCAAAGTTGAAATTGTAGGTCGCCAGATTAACACCTGCGCGAAGACCCGCCGTCATTTGGGCATGGGCCGTGATTGCGCTCAACAAGAGACACAAGGAAAATGTAATTTGAAACGTTTTTTTCATTTGAAAAAGATTTTAGATTAATAAAAATAAGTGAAAGCGAATATTAGATAATCGGGCAACTGCCCGCATGCGTTATTCTTGAAAAGAGGCCTAAAAAGAATGTAATGCGAACCGTTTTTTTCATTTGCTAACTGATTTTAGATTAAGAATTAGGTTTAAAAACGCCTCAATACTGAGGGGGTGAATAGAGTGTCACAATGTTACGCGAACAAATCTAGTTTTTTATTATTTTGCTAAAATAAAAAGAAACTTTAACTAAAAGAGACGGGAACAGAGTTGCGGCGTCTAAGTTTGCGGCTAACTTGTAATCAGTCGGTCATACATTCTTAATTTTTAATTTTTAGTTTTTAATTCCTTAAAATACTGAGGGGTCTATGAAAAAGATTTTTATTCTAATTATTTGCTTATCAACGCATTACGCAACAGTTTCAGCGCAAATATTTTACAACACAACGGGCATCCGCGACGTTCGTTTGAGTTTCCCGAACGATGATTGGGACAAGTTTTTGGACTCGTCGAAACGCTCGGGCAGTGAGGCACGACTGACAGGAACGCTCCTCTTGGAAGGCCAAAAATTCAACAATGTTGGCGTCCGTTACAAGGGTAATTCGTCCTATTTTGGCTCTCGAAAAAGAAGTATTAAAAAATTGCCATTGAACATAAAATTGGCAAAAGGCGACTTAATTGAAGGGAAATATGGCACTTTGAAGCTCTCAAACGTCAATCGAGACGCGAGTTTTCTCCGAGAAGCCTTGTCGTATGAAATTGTCAGAACGTATATGCCTGCGCCGCAATGCAATTTTGCACGGGTGTATGTGAACGATAAATTGATGGGTTTTTACAACAGCGTCGAGTCGGTGGATGAATTATTCATTAAAAATCA
>JAYSRS010000267.1:0-4969 GCA_043720935.1 Saprospiraceae bacterium | reverse complement strand
TTATCTTGAATACGCACCCCCTCAGTATTTACAGGCAAACGCAAGCCTCGACCAATTTCTTGTCGTTTTTTAAGGTCACTTTTACTTTCATTCAAGGTGCAAATCTGAAAAACGTTTGGATTGTCCCAACCTTCACGTAAGGCAGAGTGTGAAAAAATGAATTGTAAAGGTTCTTCTAATCCTAAAAGCCTTTCTTTTTCCTTCATAATTAGGCTGTATGTATCATCGTCTTTGGCAGTTGTACCTTTGGTATCTGTCCAAGTTTCTTTTTTGTCTTTCCCTTTCCCGCTTTTATCCGATGAAAAATAACCATTATGAACATTTTCGGCTTCAAAAGGTATCAAATTTGGGTGTTTCTTTTGTTGGGCTGCGTAGGCTTCCTCAAACCAAAGGGCAAATTTACCTTTTGTGGGGTTTCCACTTTCGTCATATCCTCGATAATTCGCTACTCTATCAATGAAAAACAAAGACAAAACTTTTATCTGCTTATCTTTCAGTTTTTTGAGTTTATCAAAATGGTGTTTTACAGTTCGCTCAATTTGAAATTTTATCACTTCATCTGTTAGACCGCCTTGTGTTTTACCTTCTTCGATAATTGTACCGTTTGAAAATTCAATTTGTCCATTTTCTGCATCAATTTCGTTTGGCACAAAACCGTCTTTATAAATGTCTCTCCTGTTAGACTTTTCAAACAAATCATCACCTAAATCAAGCGTAATATCCTTTTGTTTTACCTCTTTTCCGTCATTGACATAAACGGAAACTTTTGCTCGTAATTGTCGCTTCCCAATTTCTATTTTTTTGAGTTGAATAAATGCTGCATTGTAATTACTGTCGCTTGTAATTCCGTCAACTTCAATCTGCTTTACTAAGCCTAAATCATAAGCCTGTACAGGATTAAGCGAATACACCAAATTGTACAAATTGCGGTGCGTAGCACTATAACGAAGCGTACAAAGTGGATTGAGATTATGAATAGCCGATTTTCGTACATCAGTTTCCATATTTTGCGGCTCGTCCACAATAACAATCGGCAGGGCAGATTGTATGTATTCAATCGGTTTTACACCTGTTTCACGCACGGTATTGATAATATTACTATCTTTTGTAAAACTATCAATGTTGATAACCAAAATCTGAATAGCGTTTGAAGTAGCAAAATTCCGTAAGCCTGTCAATTTACTGCTATCATACATCACAAAATTGATAGGCGCATTACCGTACAAACTTTGGAAATGCTCATGTGTAATTTGAAGGTTTTTTATTGTACCTTCTCTGATAGCTACACTTGGTACAACAATCACAAATTTTTTGAACCCATATACTTTATTAAGTTCATAGACAGTCCGTAAATAGGTATAGGTTTTACCCGTTCCCGTTTCCATTTCAATCGTAATATTCAATGGAATTTCACCTTTTTCTGATTTATCCGTTTTGAGATAAAGAGATGGTTCTAACTTTTCAGAAAGTTTTATGTTGTTATTACTCTGTACATTATGAATATTTTGCAAAATCTGTTCATCAGATATTACAAGCCGATTGCCGATACCTCGCTCGGTAAAAGCAATAGATGCACCTTCCATTGATAAAGACACTTCAAAGTCGCCTTTACTAAGGGGTTGCCCCTCAAATATATTGACTACCGATTGAACGGCAGCGAGTTGATAATCTTGACTACTATCAAATTGTATTTTCACTGCGTGAAGGTTTAAATAATGGTTAAGTCAATACCGTTTTCTCTCAAATCTAATTGTAAATTTGTGATAGCTACATCGTCACCGTCGAAACAACTGTCTAAAACAATCAATCTTTCGGGTTTCGCTGCTAAAATAGCGGCTTTTACTGATGGGCTGTACTTGTCGAAAAACACCCAAAGTATTCCATTATCTACGTTGTAGGCGTTGGCAGTTTCGCTAATTTTTAATTTCGCTACTGTGGTAGTCAAATCAAAGCCACCTTTAATGAGCAGTTCATACAGCATATTTTCAGGTAGGCTGTTTTCTTTTTCAGCTTGTTGGAAAACATCCAATTGCTCTAAAAGTGCTTGTTCACCTGTAACATATTTATTCCAATGTTTAAAATTGCTCGTTGTCAATTTATAGGATTGAAAACCTAACGGGTACTGTGGGGTATCATTTTCTCCATTAAATAATTCGCCTTTCTCTTTTTCAGCTTTTATTTTCCGTTCTGTTTGCAGTTTTTCAATGACTTTTTTAATCCTCGCCTGTGTGATGTCTGCTATGGTTTTGTAGCCTGCATTATATGCTTCGTTACCTTCTTCTATTTTTTCAGGCATTTGCACACAAATAAAGCGGCGGTTGCCTCCGTCTTCTTCGTTTAACTCCATAACAGCTTGGGCAGTTGTGCCAGACCCTGCAAAAAAATCTAAAATTAAAGCGTTACCTTTATCGTTAGAGATACTTATCAAGTATTTTATAAGTTCAGTAGATTTTGGAAAAGAAAATATTTTTTGCCCAAACAATTCTACCACTTCCTTATTGCCAGTTTCGCTCATTCCTACTTCTTTTGGTAATACAGTTGATACTGTTTTCATTGTATCAGTTGTCCCAAATTTAAGGACTGATTTTTCTTTGTCTTCACTCTCAAAAACTCGAAAAGCTGGTCCTGTTATATTTAAAAAGTTATAGTCATCTGGAAACACAATTTTACCTCTTTTATAATAATCTTTAAATGTATCTTTTGTTACACCCCATACTCTTTGTGGATTAACAGGGTATTCTTTACCTGTTTTAGGGTCTATCATAGTGAAATTAGAATTGGGTCTTTCTAATGGCGTTCGTTGCGTTGTCAAATCAGAAAGCCTCCAACCATTATTAGGAAAATCATCAGTTTCAAAGTATCGCCTTTTGAATTGTAGTCCTGCTCCAAACCCACCTTTCGTGTAACATAAAATCCATTCATAATCTTGGGAAACGCCAAATGGTACATCACTTTTAGCCGTTCTTTTTTTGTAAGGAAAAGTTCCTATAAAATTTTCTTCCCCATAAATTTCATCCAGTAACATTTTAAGATTGGCTTGTTCATTATCGTCAATAGAAATGAAAATTACACCATTTTCTTTCAAAAGATTTCTTGATAAGTATAAACGTGGGTACATCATACTCATCCAAACAGAATGAAATTGTCCATTTTCTTTGACATTTTTTCTCCAAAGGTCTTGTTTATTAAGGTAGCCTTCACCATTGGTTAAACCCGTGCGTTTTTTGTATTCATCCTGTCTCTCTGTGTAATCATCGGGATAAACAAAACTATCGCTGCCTGTATTGTAAGGTGGGTCAATATAAATCGTCTTCACCTTACCAAAATAGGATTTTTGCAAAGTCCGTAACACTTCAAGGTTTTCTCCTTCAATAAAAATGTGATTAGCATTATCAAAGTCAACGCTTTCTGCCCGATTAGGCACAAGAGTAGCGGTAGTTTGCTTTTGTATCTCTTTACGGGCTTCGGTTTTCCCTGCCCAATTGAGTTCGTAATGTTCTCCTTTCACAAAAACATCTTCTCCCAAAGCCTGTTTCAGTCTCTGAAAGTCAATTTTGTCTTCTGAAAAGACATCGGGCAGAATAGCCTTCAATTGGGCTAAAATATCTGCGGTTATATCAAGGCTCTTTCCGTCCATATTATTCTATAAAGTTATTCACTAAAAATTTTGGGTAAAGGTATAAATAAAAATTAAAAAGGCGGCTATGCCGCCCTGTGTGGCTTTGCCCATAGCATTTTTTTTTATTTTGTTGTGTTTGGTTTTTTTATTTTTTTATACTTTATGTTTTAAGTATTGATTATCAAACTCCTTTTTTTAATTTACTTCCTTTCGTTTAATCGAAGAACGGCTCTTTTCGATTGCGTGGAACGTTTGCACTCCCGACGTGCCGCCGCGTTGGGCTTTTGTGTGTGGGCTTTTGCGGCGGCATGTTCGGGAGTGCTGTGTTCTCGGCAGTCTTTTTGAGGGCTTTTAAGTTTAGCTTTTTATTTTTTATTGATTATGATTGCCGAGAACGTTTGCACTAACGCCGTGCCGCCGCGTTGGGCTTTGTGTGTGGGCTTTTGCGGCGGCATGTGCGTTAGTGCTGTGTTTCGCGCTTTTTTCTTAATGATTTTTTTATTTTTTTAATGATTTTTTAGTCAAAAATGGCCTTTATACTGAGGGGCCTCTTTTTTCAATTCCTGCCACAAAACTATCCAATCTTATTCCTTTTGTTATGTTTTGCTTGAATTTTTATTGTTTAAGGGCGACTGCCCGCACCGTTTTTAATTCACCGATTCTTTTCCTTCTGCTCAATTTCCTTCCAATTTTTTATTGCTCAAGGCGAATGCCTGCACTGATTTAAATTTACCACTTCTTTTCCTTTGCTCAATTTTCCTTCAATTTTTATTGTTTGAGGCGGCTGCCTGCACGTTTTTTAATTTGACGATTCTTTTCCTTTTGCTCAATTTCCCTTCAATTTTTATTGTTTGAGGCGACTGCCTACGCGTTTTTTAATTTGACGATTCTTTTCCTTTTGCTCAATTTCCCTTCGACTTTCATTGCTCAAGGGCGAATGCCGCCCGTTTTCTCAATTTGGCGATTCTTTTGCTTTTGCTCAATTTTCCTTCGATTTTTATTGCTTAAGGGCGAATGCCACCCGTTTTCT
Source organism: Saprospiraceae bacterium (assembly GCA_043720935.1). GTDB lineage: Bacteria > Bacteroidota > Bacteroidia > Chitinophagales > Saprospiraceae > JAAFJT01. The sequence goes on along the minus strand of JAYSRS010000267.1, from coordinate 320 downwards.
CAATTTGGCGATTCGTTTCCTTTTGCTCAATTTTCCTTCGATTTTCATTGCTTAAGGGCGAATGCCGCCCGTTTTCTTAATTTGACGATTCGTTTCCTTCATTTAGTTTTGGCTTCTTTCGTTATTCATTTTTTATTTTCTGTTTATTGCGCGGAACGCAGGTTGTGAAAAAAGGCTTTCCCATTTTCCCTACCTCTCCATCCATTCTGTGCTTTTTATTGTTTTGTTATTTTACTTCTAGGGTCTTAAAATTTTCTAAAATACTGAGGGGGCTATTTTTTTGATAAAAATTAATTTGGCTTAGCATCAAGGTAAATATA
>JAYSRS010000266.1:0-1778 GCA_043720935.1 Saprospiraceae bacterium | reverse complement strand
CCGTTTGTTAAATGGAAAATGAAACTTCCCGAAATTTTGCAAATTTCCTAAATCTGACACCCCCTCAGTATTTTGCGACATAAAGCCGATAATTCCGTTAAGTTTTGCACTCAATGATTGCGTCGAACCACTTATTACTTCTAATATCGACCGCTTTGTCATTGCTTCGTCGTGCCTCCTACTAATGACGCGCTCGAAATTCAGCACTACGTTCGGGGAACTTTCAAAGTTCCCCGAACGTTTTACGCCACTTTTAGCGTCATTCCAAAGTAAAAGTCCCGATGAGAGATAATAGTGCCTCGCAATGACGGGCCGATTTTATAAAAATAGTGAATAGAACTAATGAAACTAATCTTTAATTCGGGCCTCAAAGGTCTTTTAAAATCTGATATTATCACCAATTTTACGTCGTAAATTGATTTTTTGCCTACAAATACGCCTTTTTTTACCGTTTCACTTTCAAACTCAAATCCAAACTTTTGACCGAATGTGTCAATGCGCCTGATGAAATATAATGCACGCCCGTCAAAGCAATGCGCCGCAAATTGTCCATCGTCACGCCGCCCGAGGCTTCGATTTGAAAGCCACCACCTGCCGTTCCGACTGCTTTTACGGCTTTTTTCATCAAAGCCGTCGTAAAATTGTCTAACATAATACGTGTAACAATGCCTTTACCCGCTTCCATTGCTGCTGCAAGTTCGGCCAAACTCCGTACTTCGACGGTGACGCCGTAGTTAGCGACTTCGGGATGGGCGCGTTTGTAATCCGCAATTTTTTGAATGGCGAGCGCAATACTGCCACCGTTAGCGTCCGTATGATTGTCTTTTATCATAAACCAATCGTACAAACCATGTCGATAGTTGTGGCAACCGCCAATCGCCACCGCCCATTTTTCTAGGTGACGCATCAAAGGCGTCGTTTTGCGCGTATCGAGAATTTTGACGGGCAAATCCTTCACGGCATCCGCGTATTGACGGCTCATCGTAGCGATGCCGCTCATGCGTTGCATCGTATTCAACACCAAACGCTCGGCTTTCAGCAAGGCTTGTGTGCCGCATTCGACTTCAAAAGCGATGTCGCCGTTTTGCATGGCATCGCCGTCTTTCTTAAAAAACGTGATGGATACTGAGGGGTCAACTTTTTTGAAAATCAAAGCAGCCAATTCGACACCCGCCAAAACGCCGTTTGCCTTGACTTTTAGCACGGCACGGTCGCGTTTGTCGGTCGGAATAGTGGCCAAGGCCGTCACGTCGCCGTTGTGTACGTCTTCCCAGAGGGCATCTTCGATAAATTTGTCTAAATAGGTGTAATCAGGCTGAAAAGTTATCATATTTTTTAAATTTAGAATTTCAAATTTTATTGTGAGGAACGAAGCAATCAAATTCTAAGGATGTCAAATGTTTGGGCTTGAAGCCCTTGACATTTGAAATCTCTCCGTACATTGCGTTGTTTTTTCTGCAAAAAAAGTAAAAAATACTGAGGGGGTCTGTAAAACGTGAAATTTAAGTCTCAAAATTATTTCATTTGACAATAAGCAGCCAATTGAATAATTGGTTTGATTGACAATGCTTTGGACATAGATATTTTTTTTCGGAATTATCGGCTTTATGGTACAGCGCACATTTACGAAATCTTTAAGATTTCGTAAATGTTGGTAATCAACACTTTACGTATTTTATTTTTCGGAATTATCGGCTTTATGGTACAGCGCACGTTCGGGGAACTTTAAAAGTTCCCCGAACGTTGAAACGCGACGATAATCAATGAGTTACAAATTA
>JAYSRS010000265.1:0-14922 GCA_043720935.1 Saprospiraceae bacterium | reverse complement strand
ATAGATTTCTTCCGCACGTCTTTTGAGCGAAGCGAAAAATAGTGCGTATGAAATTTGAAATCAAAAATCACCCTTGCACATACACCACCGCTTTTTCTTCAAAATACGGCTCATTAAAAATCTTCGGAATCGGCCTAATTTCGGCATAAAAGCCCTTGCCCATTGCCTGAATTTCTTCTTTAATTTTCCCTCCTTTCAAGGCTAAAATGCCATTTGGCAAGGCGTGATGGTGCTTTTTAGCGATTAAACGCTGCGACCACCGATACAGTTGATCAAGTTGTGCGACGGCTCGAGTGACAACAAAATCGAAGCGTTCTGTCTTCAAATCTTCGGCGCGAACGTTTCTGGCGTCCACATTTTTTAAGCCCAAAGCAGCCGCAATTTCCGTTACAACCCGAATTTTTTTCGCCGTTCCGTCCACCAACGTAAACGATACTGAGGGGTACATAATTGCCAACGGAATGCCGGGAAAACCGCCGCCCGTGCCTAAATCCAAGATTTTTGCCCCGTCTTTGAACGGCTGCACCTTCATAATCGCTAACGAATGCAAGACATGGTGCAAATAAATATTATCAATGTCTTTGCGGCTGATAACGTTGATTTTCTCATTCCATTCGGTATAGAGAGGCTGCAATTGCGCGAATTGCTGCTGCTGTTCGGCAGTCAAATTCGGAAAATATTTTAAAAGAGTGGTCATTTATTTTAATTTTGCGGCAAATTTAGAATTAAAAAAACAGAAACCTAAGAATATGAGTATTCGAGTTCGATTTGCGCCAAGTCCGACGGGCGCGCTCCACATCGGCGGCATCCGCACCGCTTTGTACAACTACTTGTTGGCCAAAAAACACGGCGGCACGTTCATTTTGAGAATTGAAGACACCGACCAAGGCCGTTTTGTGGCGGGTGCTGAACAATACATTATTGACGCCTTAAAGTGGCTCGGCATCGCACCTACTGAGGGGGTCGGTTTTGGCGATGGGCCACACGCCCCGTACCGTCAATCTGACCGAAAAGATTTGTATAATAAATATGTCAAACAACTCATTGAGAGCGGTGCAGCCTATTATGCCTTCGATACACCCGCCGAATTAGAGGCGATGCGCGCGATTTTGGAAGCCGAAAAAGCGGCAAACACTTCGTATTCAAGTGCCACGCGGACACGTCTTGATTTGAATTTGCAGAACGCGCTGACGCTTCCTGCGGCAACTGTCGCGCAATATTTAGCCGAAGGCAAACCAAGCGTTATTCGTTTAAAAATTGCTGCTAATCAAACGATTACAGTTAATGATTTAATCAAAGGTGACTTTTCATTGGAAACAAATGCCTTAGACGATAAAGTGTTGATGAAGGCAGATGGGATGCCGACGTATCATTTGGCGAACATTATTGACGACTACGACATGAAGATTTCGCACGTTATTCGGGGTGAAGAATGGTTGTCGTCGTTGGGTCATCACGTACTGTTGTACCGCGCTTTTGGTTGGGAATCGGTGATGCCACAATTCGCGCATTTGCCCTTGATTTTACGGCCCGATGGCAAAGGAAAACTCTCAAAACGCGATGGTCAAAAGTTCGGTTTTCCCGTTTTTCCGCTCGATTGGCATGGCGAAAAAGAAACATTTGAGGGCTTCAAAGGCGTTGGTTTCGACCCACGGGCGGTGGTGAATTTCCTCGCGCTTTTGGGTTGGGGAACGGGCAGCAACGAGGAGTTTTATACGCTTGAAGAATTGGTAGAAAAATTTTCGATTGAAAAAATTAGCCAAGCTGGCGCACGTTTTAATTACGATAAAGCCAAGTGGTTCAATCAAGAATATATTAAAAAAACACCTAACGAGACGCTTGCCGCGCAATTGTACCCCCTCAGTATTGAGCGCGGTTACGACGTTTCGGAAGCCTTTTTGGCGCAATTTGCGGGTTTGATGAAGGAGCGCGTGACGTTTTTGAACGACTTTTTGGAGACGGGTTATTACTTTTTTGAAGACATCAAAACCTACGATATGGCCAACGTTACGAAGCGTTGGAAACCAGAAAATCGCTCAAAATTCGATGATTTGACGCAATTTATTGCCGCCCTCGATTTCGTTGACCCCCTCAGTATGGAACACGCAACGAAGGAGTGGATTAACGAAAATGGCTTAAAAATGGGCGAAGTTCTCCCTATTCTCCGCATTGCCTTCGCGGGAACGATGCAAGGCCCTGCCATTTTCGACATGGCCGTTTTGCTCGGGAAAACGGAAATTTTGCGGCGGTTGGAACGAGCGTACACGGCTTTTGATGGGAAATAAAAGGATATGTAAAAATAAGCCAATAAAAAAAGCCTCGCCCGGATGTCCGAGCGAGGTTTTTTGATAGGAAGTCAACATACGCTAACGCGTTTACTCATTTAACTTTTGTGGACAATTTTCATGTAAATATCTTCAAGACTGACCATTCCATTCGCCAATTGGATAGTATCGCTTAGATTTTCAAACAAAAATGAAGACCAAGTACCACTTACCGATTTGCTGTAAACCGTCACTTCCGTCCCAGAATCATCGGTTATTTATCGCAAAATGAAAAATCGTTTCAAATCTATTGACAATCAATTAGTTACAACTTGACGCCAGTTTGAAACCCGCGTCAAGTTTGCGTTGCGATAAATAACCGATGATTCCGTTATTGTTTCACAATCTTTTTATACGCCTGCCGCACACCGTCGCTAATGTTAAGAAAATACAAGCCATTTAATAAAGTTGATACATTAAGTCGTAGGTCATTTTGCCCTGATTCAATCATTAAAGCATTCTCTAAAACTATCTCTCCTAAAATATTCGTTATCGTCATTTTGCCCTTTGCAGTTCGTTGTTGTGCTGTAAAAGTAACCATTAATTCAGTTGTAACAGGAATTGGATAAGCTGCTTCAATCCTTAATTTATCGTTTTCGGCGTTCAATTCCTTTGAAAAAACCAAACTATTGTTCGGCCCAATGAAAAAACCCGAAAAACGACGGGTACTAAACTCTACGTAGTAGTTACCATTTGGCGTATTTTTGATAACGGCGGGTAGCAAATCCCCACTTCCCGACTGCACATTGCCCAAACACAATGCCCCTGCGTAGTGCGTAACGGCAATCGGATTCACGCCGACGGCGGCAAAATAAGCTGCCCTTTCTCGTTCTGTAAAATACAATCTGATGCCCACATCCGTCGTCGGTTGATTTGTTACTTTGATGCCGATGTTTCTGTCCAAATACGGGATGCCCGAAGCACGGCGAATCGTTCCCGACGCATTTATGAAATAGCCGCCCGTCGTCAAGCCCAATAAATTACCGTTTGGATTGATTTCGGCGACAATATTTCCCATCGTATCAATCATACTTATCCATTTTTGGCTGTTCGTACTGTTCACGTTGACACTGCTGAAAGGTTGACAAGCGGTCGTCGTATTTACTTGGCCAAGTGGCGTGTTACTAAAATTTTGCACCGCTTGAATCTGTACCGTAAAATTAGCCGTTTGACTGCTGTCAACCGCCCAAACCCTAACGAAATAATCTTGATTGGCCTCCAAAAGCCGCAATGTATCCTTTTGTTGTTGAGTAGCCGTAACGGTTTTACAAGCACTTATTTGGGCAAATTCAGTACAATTGCCCTTGTAAACAACGTATTTTAAAGGCACAGCCGACACATTGCTCACGTTCAATCGTACCACAAAACCCCGCAAAGCTCCCGTATCGCTCCGAAATTTGTACCAAACATCTTTCACGTTTTGATTGGTTTCGCAAGACAATATTCGGTTTACGTTCGTCTCACTCGTGGCTTTTGCCGTTGTTCCACTAACAAAATTCAGTTTAGGTATCACAAACGCATTTTGGCAACTGTCGTTAGCGGGCGTCGTGATAGGCACTGTTTCAGAAAATTTGGACAAACCATTAGCTGTTCCAATCCATTTATTGCCCCAAGCATCCACCGCAATCGCATAAACTCGTTCATCCACTAAACCACTATTCGTTGGTGTATAAAGCGTCAAAGTTGTATCTTGCAATTTATAAAGACCTTTTGCCGTACCAAACCATTTTGTATTTTGAGCGTCAATGGCAATCGCATTAATCCCGTTATAGGAGGAACTATTTGCGGTTGATATATACGTTTTCCAATTCGTACCGTCAAATTTAGAGACCCCTGTTTCTGTTCCAAACCACTTATTTCCTTGTTTATCAATAGCTATACAATTGGTTGCCTCGCTAACTAAACCGCTATTTGTTCGGTTGTAAGTAGTCCACGTTGTACCTTCCAATTTTGAAATACCGCCGTAGGTCGCAAACCATTTAACGTTTTGAGCATCTACGGCAATGTCCGCAACTGCACTATTTGCCAAACCATTTGTTGAATTATAGAATTGCCAAGTTGTATCATTAAAGGCATAAACGCCTCGACTACCATCTGAAAACCACTTATTGTTTTGAGCATCCACGGCAACAGCCTTAACGCTGTGTAGTTGACCAATCCTACCATTACCATAATATGTCCAAGTTGTTCCATCAAATTTAGTCGGACTGTAATTGGCATTTCCAAACCATTTATTACCTTGTGCATCCATTTCAATATCCTTAACATAATAACATTGCGAAGCAACAGGGTCGTAAATTGTCCAATTAACATCGTCAAATTTAGATAAATTAACTTGTGTCCCCACCCATTTATGATTCTGTTCATCAATAAGAATTGAATGAATTTCACTGCTTGCTAATTGGACATTACCAAATTTGTAATCTGTCCAATTTGTACCATCAAATTTAACAACACCTGCATTACTAGCATTATCAGCAATGTAATAGCAAAACCATTTATTATTTTGTCTATCTAGCGCGATAGGCCCTATTCCATTTGAAGGTAATCCACTATTTGCTGCGTTATAAATAGTCCAAGTGGTGTCATCAAATTTTGATAGACCATTATTTTGCGTACTCACCCACTTATTATTTTGGGCATCTATGACAATTTCCACTATATAATTTGAAAAAGTACCGACGTTAGGCAATTCATATTTTGATACTATCGCACCATCAAATTTAGATATGCTACCAATTCGATTGCTAAACCATACATTTCCTTTACTATCAGCGACCAAAGATGAAAGTGGGCCAATCTGGACACCATTTCTGTCCCTCGGGTATGCTGTCCAAGTTGTATCGTTGAATTTGATTAGTCCGTCTCCGCTTGAAAACCATTTGTTGCCAAAAGTATCAATAGCTATTTCGCTAATATCATTAGTGGCAATAAAACCTTGCACAGTTGATCTGTTATAGGTTGTCCACGTCGTACCATTAAATTTGGAGATACCCTCATTTGTACCAAACCATTTATTCCCTCTTTTATCCATCACAACTTTATGGACAAGGTTGCCCACTAAACCACTATTAGCTGTGTTGTAAGTTACCCAACGCGTGTTGTCGAATGTACATACGCCGTTTCCATCTGTGCAAAACCATTTTTTATCTTGTGCATCAATGGCAACGGAAGTAATATACCCGCTAACTAAGCCACTATTTAATTTGTCGTAATACGTCCAATCCGTTCCATTCAATTTTGCGACGCCGTTTGTTCTTGCAAACCATTTTACGCCTTGCGAATCTACCGCAACATCATTGGTAGAAGCTGGGCCAAAATAATTTGTCCAAGTTTGCCCTTTTGCGATAAAAGCGGACAAAAGCAAGGATAGCGTAAGCAAAAAGCGTAATTCAAAGGCTTTTTGCGTTGATTCTTTCTTTTTCATACGCTTATAAGTTTTTAAATTATTCAAAAAAATTTCTTAGTTTTTGCTCATTATCTCAAACTTTTGTTCCAACCGATTCCCATTTTCATCCACCAAAGTCAACCGATGTTTACCGACCGAAGGCTGCACGGCAATTTGATGAAACGTTTTTGTTGACCCAACAAACTCGTTGTCCAAATGCCAAAAAACCGTTGCCTCCGCTTGCCTGTGTGCGACGCGAAAAATCGTTTGCGTCGGTTTGCCATCAAAATCAATCGGCATATAAATTTTCGTAACAGATTTCGGATAAATCAACTGCATCGGGTTAGTTTTGGCTGACGCGAGCGCACAATCTGCTCTATACTGAGGGGGTGTCACGTAGTTCGGATTACGCATTCTGTAGTAGTATTCGACCAAAGGCGGCAATATAAACCAACCGCGATGCACCATATTTAATGGGTCTTCACACTCGCTCGTCACTTGATTTTTTTCGGTTTTATCCAAATGAACGGTTTGATGAAACGGGCAATTTTTGACCTTTTCACCCGCTTTTGACGCCCAAATCGTATCTTTTTCGCATAAATCAGTCGCTTTATACCCACTTTGACGACAGACCTCAATTTGTTTCATATCGTCGAAAGGGGCATCAAACCACTCATTTTTTGTTGGCAACGCATTAAAAATATCGAACAAAACGGGCGCGGCAACTTCCAAACCAATCACCCCAGGCCGCCCTTCACCATCGGCATTGCCAACCCAAACACCGACCACATACTGAGGGGTCACGCCAATCGCCCACGCGTCGCGAAACCCAAAACTCGTCCCCGTTTTCCAAGCAATCGTCTTAGCATTTTGGAACAATTGCCAACTGCCTTCCGCATCGGGTCGCTCCACTTCTTTCATCGCATCAAGCGTTAACCAAGCCGCCGAAGCGGAATATACTGAGGGGGTCGTTTGAAGTTTCGCGTTTTGTTCCTTCTGAATGACAAGAGGTTTTGAGTTGGGCGTATTCTTGGCATTAGTGTTTGGTTTTTTATTATAGTTAAAATTATCAAATACGTAATTAGCTTCTCGCCAATCATTTACGCTGTATTTATTTTGGTATGTGTACCAATGTTTGGCCGTTCGGGCGATACCTGCGTAAGCGTTCGAGAGTTGCCAAAGGCTTGATTCACCGCCGCCGAGAATCATTGTTAGGCCGTAATGGTCGGGTGATTTATCGAAAGTTGTAATCCCTAATTTCGGCAATTGATGATAAAATTTTTCAACGCCGTATTGATTCAACAGCCTGACAAATGGAATATTGAGCGACCGTGCTAAGGCACGACGTGCAGGAATCACACCGTCATACGTTTCCGCAAAATTTTCGGGATGATAACCGCCCATTTCCGTCGGAATGTCGAGGAGCATGGAATTAGGCAAAATTTCACCTTCTTGTTGTGCAAACGCATATAAAAAAGGTTTCATAATACTGCCCGTCGAACGCAACGCCGTGATGATGTCCACGTCTTCGCCATGTGCTTTACCTGCACCTTCCACGTTGCCGCAATAGGCAATCAGATTACCCGTTTCGACCTCCATTACCATCGCCGCTAGATTGTGTACCCCATTGTCAATCAATTGATTATGATGCACTTTTAGAATCGAAGCGACTTGCTTTTGCAGTTGAAAATCAACCGTTGTGCGTACCCGCGACTGTTTGCCCGTCCTGAAAATTTGCTCTTTAAATGCTCTGTCTAATAGGTGCGGCGCGACTTGTGGCAGCGGCAACGGGGCTTCGGGCAAGGGTTCTTCCTTCGCCAAATCGCCCGTTGCGCGGTCGAGCGACCCCCTCAGTATCAAGCGTTCCAAAAGGCGATTTCGCTTATTTTGAAGGGCTTGACGGTTTTTTGATGGATTAATCAAGCTCGGGGCATTCGGCAAAACGGCCAAAGTTGCCGATTCTGCCCACGACAATTCCTTCGGATTTTTGCCAAAATACCGCCAAGACGCCGCTTCAATGCCGACAACATTGCCGCCAAAAGGGGCATTTGAGGCGTACAAAGACAGAATTTGAGGCTTGGAATAGGTCATTTCAAGCCGCGTGGACATAATAATTTCAACGATTTTTGTGAAAACAGACCGTGGTTTATTTTGCCTTGATAAGCGAATAACTTGCATCGTCAAAGTTGAGCCACCACTCACAACTTCTTGATTTCTAATGTTTTGTGAAAAAGCACGGCCAAATGCCAACGGGTTGACACCCGCGTGGCGATAAAAATGTCGGTCTTCAAACTCTACCAAACAAGCCACAAAACGCGGCGGTAAATCCGTCGTTGTTGGAAAACGCCATTGGCCATCGGCGGCTATTCTCGCGCCTAATAAATCGCCGTTTTTGTCTTCCAAAACCATACTCGTCGGCGCGTCGAAAAGGGGTTTTGGTAAGCAAAACCAAAAGGCGACGACTAAAACGATGGCGGCAATGCCCGTTTTTCGGCGGTGTGTGCTGAAAAAATAGGTATGAAAACGAAGCAACTGACGGCGCATTTTTAACGAATTTTATAGTTTTTTTGTAGCATTTCACCGCAAAGAAAATCAAAAATAGAAAAACGCGCTCATTTTAATCGGTGCCACGTTTGCGGCCACTCTTTTTGTTTCATCATTTTTTTCAACGATAGTTCAATCGGTGCTTCAAAGGCCAGGTTTGGCGTTCCAATACTGAGGGGTCGAAATTTTGTTCCGTCGAGTAGGCCAAAATCGGCATCGCGCGGTCATCGCCCGATACAATAACGTAGCCTTTGGCCGTCGCGTCGTTGAAGACGTAAAAATACGTCTTCGTGGCCGTCGGGTCATTCATCAGTTGGCCTTTTGAGGTATAGACAACGGTCATTTGAATCGACCCTGCCACAGCATTGGGCTGAATAAATGTGTAAAAATTACGCGCCACCGAAGCAGCGATTTGTGGGTCAACGGGGCGTGCGGAGAGCGTTCCAATCACTGCCAAAAAAGACCATAAAAGTGTCAACAACTTCTTCATTTTACGTTTTTTTAGAATAATTAAGGAAAAATAGGTATAAAATTGGCTTACAAACAACCGTCATTAGGGTTGCCAACAAGGCTATTTTGATGCAATTTAAAAGGGAAATATGTCTAGAAAAGTGCGCGTTTTTTACATTTTTGAAGTCAAATACTGAGGGGTCTTCTTTTTTGATTTCAATTTTCCAAGGGTTGCAACCCTTGGAGAATTGAAATCACTACCCCTTACCCTTTATAAATCCGACTAATCAAATTATCCAAAATATAAGACTTCGTTTGCGAAAAGAACGTGTCGAGTTTTTCCAAATAACTATGGTAGCGATAGGTCAAAAACAGCCCTAAAACGAGGGCAACAATCGTTGTATCGAATGCCACATTAAGGTTTTGAGTAATCAAACCCATGCCTTGTTCGGTCTTGGCTTGGTCACCCAAACCAATCGCAACAGACAAGCCGAGTACCGTGCCGATGAAGCCAAGCGACGAAATGGCTTGCAGCAAATAATTGTCGCCAATACTGAGGGGTAGTTTCGCCGAAAAAGTATAGATAAACGTCTGTCCGTTGCGCGATGTATCGAGCCGCACATTGTCAAATTTTTCGCCTTTGGCCATCGGTTGCTCATTAATCATAATCCTAAAATCGGCTTCCGAAAGTGGTTTCGACGACAAGACTTTTACGGTCATCGGGTACTCCGATTGTAAGCGAATTGCCTTCAGCATCAGTTGCGACCACCGCAAGGTCGTTTTTTACCCCTTTTTTATTGGCCGACATACCCGCCAAAAACGTTATATCATCGCTCGTCCGATGGGTCAAAACGTAAGCAGAATTGGTGCTTTTCTGTTCAAAAACACGGCGTTTTACTTCATTTCCTTCGCTATTCAGCCGTAGCAGCAGCATATTGACATCCCGCTCAACGCTCACGCCCGCGATGCACCACGCTGGTAAAAGAACGCGCCTCCGCACCGCCGTAAAATTCCTCCCAAATCAAGGCACCCGATGCATCTAATTTGGCCAACCAACCCGCTTTTGACGCCGTTTGACCAACCACAACGTAGCCGCCGTCTCGCGTTTGCAACAAAGCCGACGCCGACGTATTTTTGGAATTAAGCGTTGTTTCGCTCAATAAACCGCCCGTTGTCGGCTCAAAAATGCCGAAATAAACGCCACCACTCCGCATCGTCCCAACCGTTGCAATATCGCCCTCTTGATTCAAGGTGATTTGATTCAAACGTTGTACATTGAACTTTTCGCCGACCCGTTTTTGCCACGCCCAATTGGGTTGTGCAGGGACGTTTGATGCTAGGTTTAACCCCAAAATAAGTGATAATAGTAATTTGTAAAATGCTGACATGATTTGTTTTATGTTAATAAAAGAAGACATTTAGGGGTGCGAAATAAATAAAAGCGTGTTTCCTAACAATTCTGAAAAGATTGAATGTAAAAAATTCGACCATGTTATTATTTACACGTTACTTAACATGTTATTACTCATGTTACGCAAGCGGCTAAAATGGCCCACTGATTTGAGAGATACGACTGATTTAAAAGGATTTCTTTTTTAAAGTAAATGCTTATGAAAAAAAATCAGCGTCAATCAGTCGTATCCCTCAAATCAGTGTGCCATTGCGTAACATCAGTTATTATATAGGTCTCAATAATTACGTGAAAATTCGTGTAATCCGTGGATAAAATCTAAACAAACCCGTTCATAGAAGGTTGGATAAAACGAAAGCGCAAATAAAGAGAAATCCAAAATGCTTTCCAAAAATTGATTTTTAATTCGTGCATAGTGAATAACAAAAAATAATAATGTTTATTAATTATTTGATTACCATTAATTTACATAGTTAATTATTTATAATTCATAAGTCATAATTCATAAAAAATAGGAAGAGGTCTATTTTTTTGGACAACTTATCGTTTAATCAAGGATTAATGTTCTAAAATTGCCAATTAAAAAAAACAGCTAAAAAAAACAGCTAAAAAAAGCGAAACCTTAACACAAGCCTCACATGGAAGAAAAAACGCAGATAGTAGCAGTAGAAAACGCGCCGCAAGTGGTTGAAAAAATGCCCTATATTCAACGCGACCTTAGTTGGTTGTCGTTCAATTACCGCGTTTTGCAGGAAGCCAAAGACCCCTCAGTACCGTTGCTTGATAGATTGAAATTTTTGGCCATTTATTCGTCAAATTTGGATGAATTCTTCCGCGTCCGCGTGGCCCAACACCGCAATTTGGTGCGTATTTCAAAGAAAACAAAGAAAGAATTGAGTTATAGTCCGAAGCAATTGCTAAAAGAAATCCTTAGAATTGTCAACGAACAGCAACAGGAATTTAGCCGAATTTTTGAAGAAGACATTACTAACGAACTCGCTAAACATGACGTTCATTTGTTGCGCCGACTGGATTTGAACAAAGACCAACAGGCGTTTGCAGAAGCATATTTTCAAGACAATTTGCTGCCGTTTGTGCAGCCTGTTTTGTTGGTAAAAAACAAAATTCGCGTTTTTTTGAATAACGCGGCCTTGTACATGACCGTCGCGTTGCAACCAAAAGAAAGCTACATGAGCCGAACGGAGTATGCAATTGTGAAGATTCCAAGCGATTTTTTGCCGCGTTTTATCGTGCTACCGTCGCACAATGGTCGCCATGAAATTATCATGATTGATGATATTGTACGGCATTCGGTGTCGTGGTTGTTTCCTGGGTTCGATGTTATTGATACCTATTCCATCAAACTCACGCGCGATGCCGCCTTGTACATTGATGACGAATTCTCGGGCAATTTGATTGAAAAAGTGAAGGAAAGCCTACAAAAACGCAATGTTGGTCCTGCAAGTCGCTTTGTTTATGACCGCAATATGTCACCTGAATTGTTGAAATTTTTGGAAGATACGTTTAAATTGGAGAGCCTCGATTTGTTTCCCGAAGGACGTTACCACAACAATTTTGACTTTTTTAAATTCCCTGATTTTGGCCTATCGGGACTTAAATACAAGCCTTTACCACCACAACATTACGCGCCGCTTGAACAGGCAGATGATTTTTTTGCGGCGATTGCCGAAGGCGATCATTTGCTGCATTTTCCATATCAAAGCTACGAGTCGGTGATTCAGTTTTTTGAACGGGCGGCCCATGACCCCTCCGTAACGCATATTAAAATTGTTCAATACCGTGTGGCTAAAAAAAGCCGCATCATGCAAGCCTTGATGCAAGCCGTCAAAAATGGCAAACAGGTGTCAGTTTTTATTGAAGTGAAAGCGCGTTTTGATGAAGAAGCGAACATAAAATGGGGTGAAGCCTTGCAAAAAGCGGGTGTAACGGTACATTATTCGATGCCCGGGATTAAAGTTCATTCAAAACTGGCTTTGGTGAGCCGAAAAGAAGGGCGAAAAGAGCGACTTTATGCGTATCTTGGCACGGGCAATTTCAACGAAGATACAGCCAAAGTGTATTCTGACTTGTGTATTTTCACGACTGACGAGCGTCTAACAAAAGAAATGGCGCAGGTTTTCAAGTATTTGGAAACGGGTCGAAAAGAGGGGATTGCGCCTTTTCAACATCTATTGGTCGGGCAATTCAATCTTAGAGAAAGCCTTGTTGGAAAAATTGACCGTGAAATTGCCTTGGCAAAAAAAGGAAAATCAGCGTCTATGTTGTTGAAAATGAACAGTTTAGAAGACGTGGATATGATTGAGAAACTCTACGAAGCATCGCAAGCAGGTGTCAAAATCACCATCATTACGCGGGGCATTTGCTCTCTCGTAGCGGGCGTGGCGGGCGTGAGCGAGAACATTCAAGTATTGAGCATCGTTGACCGATTTTTGGAACACGCACGGATTTTTATGTTCAATAACGCTGGAAAAGAAGAAATTTATTTGTCGAGTGCCGACTGGATGAACCGCAATTTGTCGCACCGCGTCGAGACGGCTTTTCCCGTTTATTCGCCCAAATTGCGCCAAATTATTAGAGATGTGATGGATTTGCAGCTAAAAGACAACGTAAAAGCGCGAATTTTAAGCGCGACGGAGACAAATGTGTATAAAACGGATGCGGAAGATATTGCGACTAGAGCGCAAGTGGAGACGTATTTTTATTTTAAAAAATAATTTTTTCATCATTACTAAACCAACTTTAATATGAGTGCTTCAAATCGCCCCCTCAGTATGTTGTGCATTGCGAGCTTTTTCAAAGGCGAAGATTTCATGCGCTCGGCCAAAGCCGAAGGCTGCACGGTGTATTTGATAACATCAAGTCAACTCAAAGAAGCCGCTTGGCCGCACGATAGTATTGACGAAATTTTTTATGTCAATGACATCAACGGCGAAAAAGGCGTCTGGAACATGGACGAAGTGATTGCGGGTCTCGCATGGGTGTTCCGCTCGCGTCCGATTGACCGCATTGTGTCGCTCGACGATTTTGATGTCGAAAAAGGTGCGGCTTTACGCGAACATTTTCGCATTTCGGGCATGGGCCAAACGACTTGCCGCTATTTCCGCGACAAACTTGCTATGCGCGTGAAGGCTGCTGATGCGGGGATTTGCGTTCCTGCGTTCAGTTCGTTGTTCAACGACGCCGTTATTAACAATTATTTAGATACCGTAGCTGCGCCGTGGCTCATCAAACCCCGTGGCGAAGCCTCCGCAACGGGCATCAAAAAGGCGCATTCCAAGGATGAAGCGTGGCAAATTCTTAATAATTTAGGCGACCGTCGGCACCAGTTTTTGATAGAACAGTTCCGTCCCGGGGATGTTTTTCACTCGGATGCTATAAATCTGGACGAAAAAGTATTGTTTTGTCGCAACAGTCGCTATCTCTCGACGCCGATGGAAGTGGCACACGGCGGCGGTGTTTTCCGTTCAACGACGGTTGAGTTTGACGGTGCGGACGACAAGGAATTGCAAAAAATGAACGCCTCCGTGATGAAGGCGTTTGGCATGAATTATTCGGCGTCGCACACCGAATTTATCAAAGACCGTGAGACGGGCGCGTTCGTTTTCCTCGAAACAGCGTGTCGTGTAGGCGGTGCGAACTTGGCGGAAATGGTCGAAATGTCGTCGGGCATCAATCTTTGGCGCGAATGGGCGCGGGTTGAAGTGGCCGTTGCGCGGGGCGAAAAATACACATTGCCGAAAGTTCGGAACGACCACGCGGGGATTGTCGTGTCGTTGAGTCGGCATCAATGGCCCGATACGAGCGGGTTTACGGAATCAGAAATCGTTTGGCGTATGAACAAAGAACATCATATTGGACTGATTGTGCAAGCTAAAAAATCGACACGCGTATTAGAATTGTTGGACACGTTTACGCAACGCGTTTTCAATAATTTTCACGCGGCAGCACCGATTCAAGACAGACCAACTAATTAGTCATCCATGTTTCGCAATGGCACACTGATTAGTGTGCCATTGTAAATCTATTCGAATAGCCCAATAATTCAAACAATGATAATAAATTTTAAATGCGTACACTTTTCAGAACTAACGGTTTATGAATTGTACGAGGTGATGGCTTTGCGCCAAGAGATATTTTCGGTAGAACAAAATTGCGCCTATTTGGACGCTGATGGAAAAGATTTGAAAGGCTTTCACTTACTCGGATATGCCGATTTTTCGGAATTAAAAATTAGAAATTTAAAATTAAGTGAAAATACTGAGGGGGTCGAAATTTCCACAAATGCGCCTGTACTTGTGGCCTATACGCGGCTGTTGCCGAAGGGTGTTTCGTATGATAATTATGCATCAATTGGACGGGTCGTTAATTCGGCGAAAGTACGTAGGCAAGGTGTTGGAAAAATCTTGATGGAAGAAAGCATCCGACAAATGGCGCGGCTTTTTCCCGACGAACCTATCAAAATTGGCGCGCAAACATATCTGCTTAAATTTTATACTTCACTTGGTTTTGTCTCTACGAGCGAGGAATACTTAGAAGATAACATTCCACATACGTCTATGATTTTGAAAAAATAAGCCTTTGATGGCCCACTGATTGGACAGATGCGACTGATTTACACTGATTTTTAGTTTTTCTGAATGACAAAAAAAATCCGTGTAAACCACCAGTCACATCCGTCTAATCAGTGGGCTAATAATGCTAAGGAACGTTGAAAAAATAAAAGCGCGTTTTACGGGCTGTTTCTCGCTACGCTCGAAAGACGCCCTTTAAAGGATTTTTTAAGG
>JAYSRS010000264.1:0-14929 GCA_043720935.1 Saprospiraceae bacterium | reverse complement strand
ATCATCGGTTATTTATCGCAAAATAAAAACATAGCGGTAAATTCATTGATAATCAATTAGTTACAACTTGACGCGGGTTTAAAACCCGCGTCAAGTTTGCGTTGCGATAAATAACCGATGATTCCGTTATTTATTCAAATCAAACGTCTTCCCCGCGTCTTCCGCTTTGACAGTCAAAAACGGCGTACCCATCAATTTTTGACCACCCATAACCGTATTTACTTGACCACTATCGGCGATGAAAACGCGCGTCCCAACTTCCAACTCAAATGCCTTTGTAAACGTTGGCATCAAAACAATACCGTTCGTCCCGTTGCTGCCGTTGTTGCTCGGTTGGTATGTAATGACCATGAATTTACGCGGCAAAGCACTGTTGTTTTTGAGATTAACCGTCACTTTTTGAATGCCGTTTGAGCCGTTGTTTGGGACACTATTTACACTTACATTTTGAATAACAGGCGTCACTTTTTCGGTGGATTTGCCCGTTTTCCAATCCGAATTGCGCGTTTTCACGGTGTAAGTGTCACCAATTGAGCCGTTGCCTCTGATGTTGCGTTCAGTTGCCGTTCCCTTGCCTTTGTTGACGATTGAGCCGTTGCCGCTCATATTTGCCGCGTAGCTGTTTGTGGCGTTGAAATGCGTATTATTGTTGCCGTCCGCCTTGACTTTCACGACGATTGCCGTTACATTGTCCGCGTCAATTTCACCGTTGCCGTAAGAAATGAGGTCGAGGTTTTCAACTTTAGACCCCCTCAGTATAACGACGCCGTTGCCGCTATTTTCAGCCCTGAAATTGTTGCCATTGACGCCATTAATCGTCGTTTTGCCATTCCAAGTTTGCTTGAAATCGGTCAATGTAGGCACTGAAATCCGAATGACAGGATTGCTCGATTCCACCCAACCTGTTTTGATGGACTTGAATTTAATCGTCAACGTTTTGTCGAACATTCCCGTTTTGACATCCAACAATTTCACCAGATTGTCGTCAATGTCAAGGGAAATACTGTAAGGTTTGCCCACTTCGACAACCGTTGTGGCGTGCATAGAGATATTAATTTTGTCAAAATTGGCCACTTCGGGCGTCAAATTCACCAATTTTCCTGAGCCACGTAAGACGTTCATCCCGCCTTGTGCATTAGAAGTGAGCGTAAGAAGGACTGCGGTGGCGATGGTTGCAAAAAACTTTTTCATTGTAAATAAAATTAAATAATGATGTTAAAATTTTTGCTTTTGAAATCCCGTCACCCAACGGCGTTTTTCAAAAGCATGGTGCAAAAATGAGCCGCGATACTGAGGGGGGTGCTGCAAGTCATAATTTGAGCCGTCTCGAATTATGATTTGATGCAAAATCAAGGAAAAATGTCGTTTTCCGTGAAAAAAAGCATAAAAAAAGCCGTTTTGACGCAATCAAAACGGCTTTTTTTTATGCTTTTTAAAGATTTTTTTTTCAAAATTATTGGCTTTATGATACGACACACGTTCGGGGAACTTTAAAAATTCCCCGAACGTTGGAAAATTATTGCCCCACGGCTTGCTGCAAATTACCTGCATCGAACTCACCTTTCGGCGACAAAATGCGCCAGCGCGATAATTTATCATCCGTTTCAAAATTAAAACCCGTGATAACTTCCTTTTGGCGGGTAATTTTTGTAAATTTTGTTGAGCGGATGATGTTCGTCGTTTCATCCCATATCAGTTCGGATGTTTCCAATCGCCCATCCGTTTTACTTTCCCAAACCACATCTTCGCGGACGATAACTTGGTGTTTACGCTCGTCGCGGATGGCGTATTTTCCGCTCAAAACACCCATTTCTACTTGAAAATCGTCATAAAAATAGGTTTTTGTCCCATTGGGAAACACCTGTTTGGGGTCGCCTTGATTGGTGTAATACAACATCGTCGGCCCCGTGACACGCACCTTTATACGGGCCGAATCAGAATAAATAATTTCCACATCTTTCCCCCGTTCAATGCCTAATTGGTCGCGGTTGACTTGGAGTGTATCAATAATTTCGGGCTTGCAAGCTGCCAAAGAAGCAAGCAGCGTGATGATTAAAACCTGTTTTATTACTTTGATAATCATATTTTTATGAATTAAACTTTAGCAAATGTATTTTTACCAATATTTACAAAACCTTAAAGATTTTGTAAATATTAATTTTAACTTAAACGTTTTAGAACCGCTAAAACGCTGATTGCCCAAATTATGTTATCGTATATTTTTTCTCAAAATATACCCCCCTCAGTATGAACATAAATCATCCCGAATTTTTTAACAAGAGAATTCGGGCTTTTTTTTAGCCAATACAGCGAAAAATCCGCACTATTTTTTTCTCATAGGGCGGCGTAGCTGCCAAATCTCGGTAATATTTAGACGACCCATCACTTTTTCTACGCGGTGTAACCGCAAAACAGGCGGTTTTGCGGTTACACCGCATTGAAGATTGAGTTAAAAGGCTTTATATTACCGAGATTTGGCAGCTACGCCGCCGTAAAAGGCATAAAAAATTTAGAATTTTCGTTGTTAGAAAATTCGGGATGATTCATGTTATTCTGATATTTTTTACACATCAATCGCATTATTTCGCGCCACATTTTCATAAAAACGGGCCCCCTCAGTATCGAGCCTATCTTTTGTCTCGGGGTCAATACGCATCAAGCCAAAATTGTAGGTTGGCCCCAAATCCCACTCAAAATTGTCGAAAGTCGTCCAATGAATATAGCCTTTCACATGAATACCCTCTTTAATACAATCGTGAATCACTTTCATATAATCTTTAATAGCTTGAATCCGCACCGCATCATCCGAACTGCACACGCCGTTTTCGGTGATAATAATCGGCTTCTTGTATTTTTTATGAAAACGACGAAGAATCATGCCCAAACCTTCGGGTTTGTAAGCCCACATTTTATCGTGTGGATAGCCCATTTTGGCCAATTTCCCAGGGTTATTAATTTCTGAAATCATGTTCGGATTCATCAACATATGAGCGTAATAACTGACACCCATAAAATCGACTTGTTCAAAAAGCCGCGCAGGACGTTTGTTGAACACATTGTCCAAAAATTTCGCTGCCACCCAACCCAACGGATTTGTGCCTTCAAACAGCGCCGTATTTTGCGAAATCCCTACGAGTTTTGATTTATCGGCCACTTTCAACATCGTATAAGCCGTGTTATGGGCAATGCTCATATTTTTCAAAACGTCCATCGCTTTGCTCAAACTACGGTGGTGCGGTGGAAAATTGCCCATCAAATAGCCATTGCCCGCATAGACATTCGGCTCGTTAAAGGTGTTCCACATCGCCACATTGCGGCCAAAATGATGAATACATTTTTTGACAAAATCCGTGAAATAGCCAATATTTTCCTCATGCAACCACCCACCTTTGGCGTCAAACCATTTAGGGTTTGCAAAGTGGTGCAGCACGAACATGATGCTCATGTCGCGCTGTTGCAATTGCTTGAAAAAACGGCGATATTCGTCCACAACGGGCTGATGAAACGGCCCATAGGGTTCAGTTTGTAAGCGCGCCCAATCCACGCTGCACCGATAGACCGTCCCAAAACGGGCAATGTGTTCAACGTCCTCGTCGCGGCGCAACTCATGGTCGGCAGTTCGGTCGAAAATATGGCCATCTTTGGAGCGCAGTCCCTTGAAAGAATGGTCGGAAGCCGTCTCAATCTGAGCGGCGGCAGTGGAAGTACCCCAGAAAAAATCGTTCGGAAATTGAAGACGCATAGTCAGATTGGTTGTTTTAAAGGGCAATGATAACGAAATTTCAGTATTTCTAGTTTGAAAATTAATGTAAAATAACAAGGCACACCAAAAGAAAAATTTTGTAAATGCGTTGTGCAATGTAAAAGCACCCCCTCAGTATTTGACGACTGAAAACGGCATTTAGACGGAAGACCCACATCTTTTGGGTCTGAATTTCGTTTTTATTTTGTCATTCATCAGAAATCTCTATTTTATACAAAGCATAGAGATTCCTGCTGAATGACAAAATAAACCTACTTTTGCCGACCATTAATTATCATTATTCACGTCAAAAATCACCCTTTTCTATGCGTGCCAATCAAGCCCTTGTTCAACAAATTCATGCCCAATATCGGCAACAATTGCGCCCGTTGCCGAACAAACGGAAGGCACAAGAATGGATTGACCGACTCATTGATATTCTGTTTCCTGTCCGTTGCGCAGAGGCGGTCGGCGAGTTAGAAATCCGTCAATTGGAACTCCAATTGTGGGAATTGCTTTTGCCGTTGGAAGACCAAATCGAGCCGACTGATGTGGTTGTAAGAGATTTTTTTACGCAAATACCCTTGATTTACAATCAGTTACACAATGACGCTTTGGCTATTTTGTCTTTTGACCCCGCCGCGCACAGCTTGGAAGAAGTCATCGCGGCGTACCCTGGCTTCTACGCGATTGCGGTGTATCGCTTTTCAAATGTGTTGTACAAATTAAAAATTCCGATACTACCACGCCTCATTTCCGAGTGGGCGCATGGCCAAACAGGCATCGACATCAACCCAGGGGCAACGATTGGCAGTGGCTTTTTTATTGACCACGGCACGGGCGTCGTGATTGGCGAAACGGCGATAATTGGCAACAATGTCAAGATTTATCAAGGCGTGACGCTCGGGGCGTTGCAGGTCAAAAAAGAAGAATCGAACGTCAAACGGCATCCGACAATCGAGGACAATGTGGTGATTTATTCAGGCGCAACGATTCTCGGCGGTCGGACGATTATTGGCCACGATTCCGTTATCGGCGGCAATGTTTGGTTGACAAACAGCGTTGAACCTTTTTCGCTCGTCTATCAAAAATCGGACGTGCGGGTTCGGGCAAATCAAGATTTTGAAGAGCCGATTAATTTTGTAATTTAATGTCAAAATACCATTTATTCTCTAAAAATCTCGCAAAAAAACCCATTTTACGCGTCAATACCAAGGGGGCATCCGCCGACACCGACGCGCTCGCCACCGAAGAACCGCTCGAAATTGTCTTGGTTTTTGGCACTGCCAAACACCGACAACGGCAAAGTATCAGCATCACTATGCGGACGCCGACGGGCCATGACTTTGAATTGGCCGTGGGGTTTTTGTTTACTGAGGGGGTCATAAAAAATTACAAAGACGTGATGTCGGTGCGTTATACGGCGCGTGAATTGGATGAAACAGCGCAAACAAACGTCGTTCAAGTCGATTTAATGCCTTCGGTTACGTTTGATGTAGCGACCTTGCAACGGCATTTTTACACGTCGTCGAGTTGTGGTGTTTGCGGAAAAACGTCGCTCGATTTGGTACAAACCACATCAAGTTTTTGGTTAAAAAAAGACGTTCCCCTTGTAAAAAGTGTCGTTTTAATGGATTTACCCGAAAAATTACGCGCCGCACAGTCCGTTTTTGAAGAAACGGGTGGCATTCACGCCGCCGCGCTGTTCGATAGGGAGGGGGTACTTTTGGCGGTGCGCGAAGACGTTGGGCGACACAATGCACTCGATAAACTCATCGGTTGGGCTTTGCAACAGCAACTTTTACCGTTGTCAAATTATATTTTATTGGTAAGTGGAAGAAGCAGTTTTGAGCTGGTACAAAAGGCATTAATGGCAGGTATTCCGATTATCGCGGCGGTCGGTGCGCCGTCGAGTTTGGCCGTTCAGTTGGCAGATGAAAACAATATGACGGTTGTGGGGTTTTTGAAACACAATCGGTTCAATATTTATTCAAGTTTTGAGCGCATCGAAGTAAATTAAATACCACATCATGGGCCACTGACTGGGCTGATTCGACTGATTTACACTGATTTTTAGTTTTTTTTTGTCATTCAGAAAAAAATTCAAAATCAGTGTAAATCAGCCCAATCAGTCAAATTAGTGGGCCATCACATATAAAAAAGTTATGAAACTAAGACTAGAAGGCAACAGCATTCGCCTACGCGTCCGCAAATCGGACATCAACGCCTTGCAAGAAAACGGAACGATTACAGAGACATTGACGTTTCCGAGTGGTGACATTTTTCAATATCAATTAAGGACAAATAAAACGTCGTTAGATATTGACAGTCAATTAATTAGCAATATTTTAATCGTCAGCATACCCCTCAGTATTGCTGCCAATTGGATGCAAACCGCCGCAGTTGGTATCGAAAAAACATTGTCCAACGGCTTGTTTATTTTGATTGAAAAAGACTTCCCTTGCACCGACCGACCGTGGGAAGACGCGAGCGATACGTTTTTTGAATTGGTGAGCGAAAAGGAAGTTGTATGTTAAAAACTCTTGGAGGATTTGCAACCCTCCAAGAGTTGAGCAGATAATTAAAATCACATTTAAAACGAATTTTAAAAATGGCCATCAACGATAAAAATACCGCCCAAACCGATTTTGACCACAAAGGCCCCAACATCGTCGTTCTTGAAAAAACGGTTAACGACGGCACAAACGCCTTGACACCCGAGCAGTTTACGGGCTTAAAAATCGGTAAACCAAAGACAAATGCCGTCGGCATCCCCGCGATTGCCTCGTCAATAGAACACGTATTTAAGTGGATGAAACCGACCGACGCCGTGCGGACAATGTTCAAAATCAACCAAAAAGGCGGCTTCGATTGCCCGGGTTGCGCGTGGCCTGACCCCGACGACGACCGCTCGGCGATTGGCGAATATTGCGAAAACGGCATCAAAGCGATTGCCGAAGAAGCAACGAATAAGCGGCTGAATGTCGATTTTTTCAAGCAAAATTCAGTTCAAGACCTGTCAAAATGGTCAGATTATGCCATAGGAAAAAGTGGTCGTTTGACAGAACCAATGATTCTAAAAGCAGGAAGCAGCCATTATGAACCAATTGCATGGAATGCGGCTAATGGTTTGATTGCCAATGCTTTAAACGCCTTGTCGTCGCCGAACGAAGCCATTTTTTACACATCGGGCAGAGCGAGTAATGAGGCGGCGTTTATGTATCAATTGTTTATCAGAGAGTTTGGAACGAACAATATGCCCGATTGCTCTAATATGTGCCACGAGTCGAGTGGCAAAGGCTTGACCGACACGCTTGGCTTGGGCAAAGGCTCGGTGACGCTTGACGATATTCATAAATCTGAACTCGTCATCGTGATGGGCCAAAATCCTGGGACGAATCACCCGCGTATGTTGACGGCTTTGGAAAAATGCAAGGAAAACGGCGGGACAATTGTGGCGATAAACCCGCTGCCCGAAGCGGGGCTGCTGCACTACACAAATCCGCAAAGTCCGAGCAAAATACTGAGGGGGGGTATCAAACTCGCCGATTTATTTTTACAAGTGAAAATAAACGGCGATGTGGCCTTATTGAAAGCCGTTATGTATTTGATGTTGGCAGCCGAAAAGAAGGCAGCAGGGAGTGTTTTTGACCTTGAATTTATTAAAGAAAAAACGGTTGGGATTGACGTTTTTTTAGATGATTTGGCGCAGCAAAATTTTACAGAATTGGTCAAAAAAAGTGGTGTTTCCGAGAATTTGATAAGAGAAATGGCCCAATTATGTAGCAAAAAAAACAAAATCATCGTTTGCTGGGCGATGGGTTTGACGCAACACAAAAACGCCGTTGGCAACATCCAAGAGATTGTCAACCTCCTTTTACTGAGGGGGGCAATTGGCAAAGAAGGCGCAGGCACTTGCCCCGTGCGGGGTCACTCAAATGTGCAAGGCGACCGCACCATGGGGATTTGGGAAAAACCCAAACCCGCTTTTTTGGACAAACTTAAAGAAGTCGTTGGTTTTGAGCCGCCGCGTGAGGACGGCTACGATGTCGTGTCGGCAATTCGGGCGATGTACGACCGTAAGGCCAGCGTTTTTTTCGCCCTTGGGGGCAATTTTTTATCGGCAACGCCCGATACAGAATTTACGGCGGAAGCCTTACGACGGTGCGATTTGACGGTTCATGTGTCAACAAAATTGAATAGAAGTCACTTGATTCACGGCAAAACAGCGGTGATTCTGCCTTGTTTGGGCCGCACAGAAATTGATACGCAGGCAAGCGGCGAACAGTTCGTGACCTGCGAAAATTCAATGGGCGTTGTTCAAACCTCGACGGGCATTTTGACACCTTGCGCGCCGCATTTGAAGAGCGAAACGGCGATTGTTTGCGACCTCGCTGCTGCAACACTAACAGAACATACCCGCGTAAATTGGGCTAAAATGCGCGATAATTATGACAATATTCGTAATTTAATCGAACAAGTGATTGACGGATTTAACAATTTCAACGCCCGCGTCCGACAGTCGGGCAGCTTTTATTTGCCGAATGCCCCGCGTGAGCAACAGTTTACGACATTCGATAAAAAAGCCCATTTTACCATCAATCCTGCGCCAAAATGGACACTACAACAAGGCGAATACATGATGATGACCCTCCGAACGCATGACCAATTTAATACAACTATTTATGGCCTCGACGACCGTTATCGCGGTGTTTACAACGAACGCCGTGTCGTTTTGATGAACCCAAAAGACATCGCGGCGGCAGGTCTGAAAGTCAACGATGTGGTAGATTTGTTCAGCAGATTTAATGGCGTGACGCGTGAATCAAAAAAATATATCATCGTCCCTTACGACATTCCCGAAGGCGATGTGGCCACCTATTTTCCCGAAGCCAACGCTTTGATTCCGATTGATTCTTTTGCGGATAAAAGTTTGACACCGACGTCGAAATCGGTGGTGATTACGATGCGGAAATCTCTTGTTCGTTAAAACAAACCCCCTCAGTAAAAAGCCGTTTCTCACTCAAAACAAGTGAAAAACGGCTTTTTTACGGAGGGGGTGAAAAAACGCTTAATCAAACTAAAATTCTGCTTAAATTTACCCTTGTTTTTAAACCACTTTATAAAATTGTCATGTGTTATTTCTTGAATAACAACGTACAGCGACTAAAAAACGGATGACCGAACAAGACATTCTCAAATTGTTACAACCCGAAACGGACTTGGAACGCCGCTTAATTGTGCAACCCGCTATGCTCGAAGGCTTGCAGTGGGGCGAACCGCGTTATGGGCATCCCGAGGGCAAGGTCGTGTATCACATAGTGGATATTTTTGAGAACATTCGCCGTTTGTCGCCACCCCTCAATACAGAAACTTACCGACAAATGCGGCTTATTGCGTTGCTCCATGATTCGTTTAAATATGCAGAAAGTAAAACATTTCCACGTGATTGGTCACAACATCACGGCATTTTAGCCCGACAATTTGCCGAGAAATTCATTGACGACAAAGCTGTTTTAGATGTTGTTGAACTCCACGATGAGGCGTATTATTGCTGGCGTTTGGCCGTTTTAGACGATGAAATTGACCAAGCTAATGCCCGTTTTCAGTGGCTTTTGAGCCGTTGTGGCTATTGTTTTCAACTATTTTACACCTTTTTTAGATGCGATACAGCCACGGGCGATAAAACGCAAGCACCCGTAAAATGGTTTGAAAAAAAAGAATTGAACATTCAAAAAGTGCGTTTTGAAACTGTAATTTGAGTTTATGCATTAATTAACACGAATCTTAGCTTGTTCCTGAATGACAAAAAAACGTAAACTCTGTGTTCTTTGTGAACTCCGTGTGAAACAAAAAAAAACGCCTCTGAACGAAAGGTTCTGAGGCGTTTTTAATGTGTATCTGACTGCTGCTTTAAATGTCGGTAAATGGCAATGGCAGTCGTTCATGGATTTAAAAAACGAGTAATTTGTCGCTTGAAACGCGTTGTAACTAGACCATAAAGTTATATAACCCTAAAATCCTATGCAATGCCCTAAATTGGGTATTTTTCAAGGGATTTTTCCGTCAAATGACCCCGAATACTGAGGGGGTGCTTTTTTAGGAGACAACCTTCCAAGGATTTGTAATCCTTGGAAGGTTTAAAAACCCGTGTTGACAATTCATTATCACTTGATTAAAAAAGCTATTCTTACCTTTGCGGAAGGGAGGTCACGGAGGTTCACACAGAGTTCGCGGAGGACACAGAGGTTTTTCTCTTTACCATTTAGAAAAAACGCTCTGTATCCTCCGCGAACTCTGTGTGAAAACCTCGCTCACTACTCTGTAACCGACATTTAAAGCGTAATTTTAAACAAGCAACGATGAAAAAAGCATTAATTGTAGCGGCGTGTTTGCTGTTCACAACACTATCCGCACAGACGATTTCCAGTAATTTCAATACAAACGACGACGGTTGGCAAGTGCGGGATTTTCCTTTGGGCGGCACCAATACAGTCACTTACCGAACCACGGGCGGCAATCCGACGGGACATATTTCTTTCAAGGATAGAAATATTTTACCCGCCACGACCATCTACTTCGTGGCCCCTCAAAAATTCCTCGGCAATAAAAGTTGGGCTTATAATAATACGTTAACCTTTGATTTAAAGATAGAAACAGGTACGTTTTTTTATGAAGATGATGTTATCCTCGAAGGGAACGGCATTACGCTTGCCTTGGATTTGCCAAATCCGACCAATGCTTGGTCGAGTTTTACCTGCACTCTAAACGAATTGTCGGGCTGGAAAGTCAGTACGCGCAACGGGCCAGTGGCAACGCAAATGCAAATGCAAGCGGTCTTGTGCAACTTAACTAAAATATGGATTCGAGCGGAATTTTATACCAACTTTTTACAATTTGATGAAGGCTTTTTGGACAATGTGGCCTTAAATCTCACGCCTTGCACACCCAATGTTTTGAGCGAAACACGCACAATCTGTACAGGCCAAAACGTCGTTTTAAACGGAAAAACGTACAATCAAACGGGCGTTTATGCCGACACTATCAAACGCTGTTATCCACAATGCGACAGCATTATTAATCTGAATTTGACGGTTATTGATGCGTTTAGAACAACTTTAAATCCGATTATTTGCACAGGTAATTCTTTTTTAATTAATAATAAAAGTTACACACAAACAGGTGTTTATAAAGATACGTTAAAAACAATAAATAATTGCGACAGTATTTTAATGACCAATTTAATTGTTGCGCCCCCCCTCAGTAAAATACAAGAAATTAGCTTGTGCGAAGGTGATTTTATTAGAATTAATAACAAAATATACAATCAAACGGGCGTTTATAAAGATACGTTAAAAACATTAAATAATTGCGATAGCATTTTAACGACTCATTTAATTGTTAATAGACGTTTTAGTAGAACGCAAGGCGTTGTTATTTGCCCTAATTCAGTGTATTTAATTAATAACAAACGATATAGTGTTGCAGGTATTTATAAAGATACTTTAAAAACGATAAACAATTGCGACAGCATTATTATAACAAATTTAAGTTTTATACCCCCCCTCAGTATTTCGACTGATTTTAGCTTATGTAAAGGCGATTTTATTAAAATTGGTAATAAAATCTATAGCCAAATAGGTATTTATCGAGATACATTTAAAACGGTAAATGGTTGCGACAGCATTTTAATTACGAATTTAACGATTAAACCCGAGCGTAAAAAAACAATTGACACAACGATTTGTGAAGGTAAACAATTGATTATCAATGGCAAACAATATCTAAAAGCGGGCATTTATGGCGATACAATTCTATCAAACGCTCAATGCGACAGTATTTTATTAATTACAATAAAAACAACGCCTTATCCAATTATTAAAAAGACGGTTATTTTATGTGCCAATGATTCAACAGTTGTTAATGGCCGTTTATTTACAAAAATTGGTGTGTTTAAAGACACAATTAATGCCGCTATTAATTGTGATTCGGTTATTGAATGGACAGTTCAAAAATCAAATTTACAATTGTACATGGGCGAAAATACAACGATTGAATTAGGTGACAGTTTGCAATTAGGCCCCTCAGTATTTGGCGCGCCGAATGTGTTGTGGACATGGCAAACAAACAAAGCATTAAGTTGTACAAATTGCCCAAATCCGTTCGTAAAACCTTTATTTACAACGACTTTTACATTAGTCATTCGTGATACATTATCGGGTTGTACATTACGTAATGCACTGAAAATAACCGTAAAACCTTGTGAAAATATTTTTATGCCAACGGCTTTCAGTCCAAATAACGACGGGGCGAATGACTATTTTACCATTTTTGCGTCGGGTTGCGTGAGGAAAGTGAATAAAATGCAATTGTTCAATCGTTGGGGCGTTATGGTTTTTTCTAAAAATAATTTTTTAGCCAACAATGAAAAAAACGGTTGGGATGGCACAATGAACAGCACGCAATTGCCGCCCGATGTGTATATTTATGTGATTGAATTAGAGTTAGGCAACGGAAAAATCAAGGTTTTTTCAGGCGATGTTACGTTGATTCGATAAATATTTAATCAGTACAAACGCTAAAAAGGCTTACAAAACGGTTGTTTTGTAAGCCTTTTTAGCGTTTATACTGAGGGGGTACTTAATCTGGTTCAAACCCTAAAATGATACTGAAACGGCCATAATCAGTCAATTTTTTACCCACTTTTTGGTCAATAGTTGGTTTGTCAATACCAAAACCGTAGTCAAAACCAAGCGTACCAAACATCGGTAAGAAGACACGGACACCACCACCGACTGAACGTCGAACGTCGAACGGTCTAAAATCCTGAATTTTCTGCCAAGCATTACCGCCTTCCGCAAAAACCAAGGCATAAATCGTCGAAGAAGGGTTCAATGAAATCGGATAACGCAATTCCGCCGTGTATTTAGCGAACGTCGTACCACCACCATTTTCAAGCGACGCAGGAATATCTTGCTCTTCGTAGCCGCGTAAAGCCAAGATTTCTTGACCCGTCAAACCGACTTGACGATTCGCCAAACCGTCGCCGCCGATGCGGTAACGACCAAAGGGCGAATAGCCGACGTTTTTGTTGTAATAGCCCAAAGAGCCCATTTTTGCTGCCGTTTTCAAGACCAATTTACCCGCAATAGGCGTGTACCATTCGGCATTGAAACGCCATTTGTAGAACTCAACCCATTTGAATTTTTCTTCAAGTGGCGCATCTTGGTAGCGTTTGCCATTCCACAACGAATAAGGCGGCGTCGCTTGCATGATGAGCGTTAAACGCGAGCCACTTTTTGGAAAAAGCGGGTCAGAAATGGAATTCCGTGAGAACGTTTGCGTAATACTGAAATTGTTGAAATTTCCTTGATTGATACCGGGGAACAAAATCGCGTAATTATTGATGTCAAAACGTTGAAATTCTACTGAAGTCGAGCTTATAAAGTTGTCGTCAGGCCATTTCAAACGCTTGCCTAAAGCAACCGAACCTTGCCAAATCCCCGCATAAGCAGTGGATGAAAAATCCGAATATTTTGTATAAGCACCACTCACCGTCAACGAAGTCGGTCGTTTGCCCCCCAACCACGGCTCGGTAAACGACGCGTTATAAGATTGAAAAAATTTACCATTCGATTGCGCGCGAATCGAGACACGCTGACCGTCCCCTTGCGGAAGCGGCGACCATGATTCTTTCTTGAAAATATTGCGCGCCGAGAAGTTATTGAACGACACTCCGAGCGTTCCGACGACACCAAAGCCGCCCCAACCTGCCGATAATTCGAGCTGGTCACTCGGTTTTTCTTCCACTTTATACTCAATATCGACCGTTCCACGTTGCGGATTGACGGGCGTGTTGATGCCCAAAGCTTCTTGATTGAAATAACCTAAATTGATAATTTCACGCTGCGAACGAATAATTTGCGAGCGGCTGAACTTCTCGCCTGGAAGCGTCCGCAATTCACGGCGAATGACGTGTTCGTGCGTGCGGTCGTTGCCTTTAATCGTCACTTTGTCAACAGTTGCCTGTGCGCCTTCGTACATCCGCATTTCAAGGTCAATTGAATCGCCCGAAATCGAGACTTCGGTTGGGTCAACATTGAAAAACAAATAACCGTTGTCCATGTAAAGCGACGAAATATCGCGGCCATCTTGACTGAATTTCAAGCGTTGTTCCAAGAGTTCTTGGTTGTAAACATCTCCTTTTTGGATGCCCAAAACTTGCGTCAATTGGTCAGCCGTGTAAATCGAATTGCCTTTCCAAACGATGTTGCGGAAGTAATAACGGTTGCCTTCGTCAACCTTAATTTTGATTTGCAAATCACCGTCTTTTTCGCGCCAGATTGAATCTGAAGTGATTTGAGCATCACGGTAGCCAATCGTTCCGTAGTATTTCAAGATTGCTTTTTTATCTTCTTCATAGTCGTCCCGAACGAGTTTCGACGACGAGAAAATTTTGCGTTTCCGATGGGTTTTGTCCATTTTTTTACGCAATTTACGCGCTTTTGCGTGGGTATTGCCTTCAAAAACGATGTCTTGAATTTTCACCTTTTTAGCGCGGGTAATATTGACGAGCAACTTGACACCGTTAGCGCGTTTGGGGTCTTTTTCTTCCACAACCTTCACATCGGCATCCAAAAAACCTTTTTCGCGGTAGTATTTTTTTACGCCGTTTACGACGTTTGACTTGTTGTTTTCCGTTACAATCGTCCCTTTCGGAATGAAACGCGTTACAATCGGATTCAAGTCTTCGTGCTGACTTTTTTTCGCGCCGTTATAGCTAAACGTCGTCAGCGAAGGCCGTTCTCTGATTAAAATTTCAAAGAAAACAGCATCGCCAATCGTCTTTTCCTTGACGATTTGAACGTTGTCGAACAAGCGCAATTTCCAGAGCGACTTCATCGCGCGCTGCACATCGGGGCCGGGGAATTTGATTTTTTTACCAACTTGCAAACCCGACACGCCGATAATCGCGTTTTGGTCAGTAAATTGCGAGCCAACTACCTTAACGCCGCCGATTTCGTAGTCCTTCGGCGCGCCGTAAGTCGTGATGGGCAAGGTATCTTGAAGTAATTGTGCGGCTGCTTTGTTGGCAAATCCAATAGTGTTTGCAACGATAAGAAAAAGAAGAACCGTTTTTTTCATTTTTTTAAATTCTGAACGTCTTGAATGGAGTTTTGGGTTTTG
>JAYSRS010000263.1:0-4977 GCA_043720935.1 Saprospiraceae bacterium | reverse complement strand
ATTTTAAAAGTAAACTCCGCTCAACAGCTTTGAGTTTCCAAGGATTTTCACTTCCTTTGTTCCCTATTCCCATCTATTCTCTTATTTTATTGTCTTGTCAACCATAAAAGTAAAGAGAATAGGGGGAATATTTTTTTTTAACTTAACAAGCCAGTTCAAAACCTCGACGAGGGTAAGGATGAAACGAATCGCATCAATCCATATATTTTCTTAAATTTTCTCCTAAAATCATGTAGCCTTTACCGTTTAAATGTATGCCATCAAGGGATAATTCTTCTTGAAGCCCCCCCTCCCTATTTTTGAGTTTTGACGCCAAATCAATGTAAGTAGCAGCATATTTCTTAGACAACTCAAAAATCTGTCCATTTAAAGTATCAATATCGGCGTTTTTTAGGCCATTTCGCCGCAAACCGTTGTGAATTGGCAAAACGGATTCAAGGTACAATTCAGTTTCAGGCGTCTCGGTTTTGATGCGTTGAACGATTTTTTCGTAATTTTCACCGATTATACTGAGGGGGTGAAAAAGTAGGTCGTTGACACCAATTAATAGAAAAATCTTCTTGGGTTTTGCTTGAATTATCGGCGTTAGTCGGTCTAAAATATCAAACGTGCCGTCGCCAATAATACCGCGATTAAG
This sequence comes from Saprospiraceae bacterium, assembly GCA_043720935.1. Classification (GTDB taxonomy): domain Bacteria; phylum Bacteroidota; class Bacteroidia; order Chitinophagales; family Saprospiraceae; genus JAAFJT01. The sequence continues at coordinate 4,340 of JAYSRS010000263.1, read as the reverse complement.
AATGGATTTATTTTGTAATAATTCCGACCACTCACATTCGGCAGTGATGCTGTTGCCAAGCATAACTATTTGATTATCAGTCATTTGTAGCGTATTCAAATGACTCGTTCGATGATTTTTAAGACTCACGATACCTTGCCCTCGGTTTTTAATCAAGTAAAATAAATAGCGCGGACTGCCGATTTTTATCAACAAAAAAAGGACAATTGCGATAAAAATCACGTTGACGAAAATGGATATTTTAAAGAGTTTAGTCATTGATTTCTGTTGCTGAAAACTTGGCGCAGGTTTCAAACCTGCGCCAAGTTGTTTCCAATTTACTGTGGACACCTTATTTCACCACATCATCAATTGACACTTTAACCGTATGTTCCGAATGTACGAAATTTTTGTTCGGATTGACCATTTTAAACAAGGCCAAAAACTGACGGAAAATGAACGAAGGAATGGCCAAAATTGAATAGTACACCTCTTGCGGCGCGTTAGAGAGATACAATGTCCAAAAGATATTAAGAATAAAAATAGACATACCGACTGCTAAAACCAAGGCAATAGACGTATTAAATACCAATCCTAAGAGAAAACATAGACCCGACAAGCCGACCAAAATAAACAACGGTGGCGAAACGGTAATCAAGCCAAAAAGAAATTTATTCCAATTGAAACCAGTGAGACCCCTCAGTACAAAACCCGTGGAATTCGGTAAATTTTGAAAATAAGAGAACAGCCAACGACTGCGTTGCGTCTCTACTTGCCCCACATTGCTCACTTTTTCGTCATAACAAATGGCATTTTTTGCATATACAATGCGTTCACCCGCCCGCAAGATGTGATTTTGAAGAATTTTATCTTCTTGCATCATTTTTTTCCATAAATGTTGCCCGTGTTGAATCTCCTTACCATACAAATAAGTGTTATATAATTTCGTTTCAACGGCCATGCCACTGCCCGAAATGACGGTCGAACTGCCCAAACGCGGCGGCACAAGTCGCTCGATGTAATTTTTGTAAAACTCGCCCAAAGAATCGGCTGCAGCCATCTGATTGTCCAAATTTTTAGCCGTCCGCTGCCCCTGAATCGCCTTTTCACCCGCGTTTGCCCAACCATTTATTTCTTCCAAAAAATGCGGATGCGCCAAATTGTCGGCATCCCAAATAATGGTATAATCGTGAGGCCGAACAAAATTTTCAGTCGCATGAATGATGGACTTTACCTTCAAATTCAAGGCTTCATCGGGCCGCAAAACGGTCACTTTTGAGTGATAAATGTCCCAATTGTAAAGATTTGCGCCATCGGCGACCAAATAAATATGGTGATTTTTATGATTCTGACGAATCAACGACGCCACCAAAGGCTTGGCAATATCGGCATTTTTATAGGCCGTAATGATGTTGGCAAAATCGTGATTGACCAAAGTTTTGTTCTTGGGAATTGAAGGTTTTGTGTTCCTTTTTGCAAATTGCCCCGCCAAAACGGTCAAAAATGGCAGCACCAAAAAGAAGGTCAAAACGCCCGAAATAATGTAAAAAAGCAGCATGGTGATTTTAGTTTTTTTCGTTTAGAAATCAGAACTTACGTTCGGGGAACTTTGAAAATTCCCCGAACGTTCGCCCGTTTTTTATTTCCTTAAATTGTGGTGAAAGTCCCCTTTGGGAGGCTGTATCTTTTTTATAAATCCTTGAAAACCAATCTGTTATATTCCAAATCATCGCTTTTGAGAACGCCTTAACGTGGTCGAATGCCCCCCTCAGTAAAAACGTCAAAATATTCTTTGGAATGGCAATAAATGTTAAAAAAAGAACGAAGGCGATGAAGCTAAAACCGCCATAATTGCGCCGCATAAAATAAACGCGGTTGCGGTTGATGTAATAGGTTTTGAGCGTTGAATCTGCACCGACAGTTGCTGATTCTTTATGATATATCCGCGCCCTTGGCTCGACATAAATCTCAAAATCGGCTTTTCGGATGCGTTCGCACCAGTCTAATTCTTCGTAGTATAAGAAAAAACCGTCAAACATTAATCCGACTTTTTCCGATGCTTTTCTACTTATCATCATCGCCGCCCCGTGTGCGTAGGCGGTCGGCGTTGCGTCCGAAAATTGGCCAAAATCGCGCGTTTTTTCGCCAATTGTGGCATTTCTCGCCGTCAAAGCGTTCATTTGCGTCATGCCTGCGTACTGAATTAAGTCGTTTGACGCGTCTTTTGATTCGTTAAAATAACAAATCAAAGGTGACACAATGCCCAATTTTGGCCGTTTTTCAAACAGCGTAACGAGTTTTTCAAGACACCCCTCCGTAATTTCCGCATCGTTGTTGATGTAAAAAATAAAATCGCCTTTTGCTTGTCGTGCTGCGAGATTGTTGCCGCCCGCAAACCCCAAATTGGTATCTGAACCAATAAATTTGACTTCTGGATACTGTTCGGCCAAAAAATACTGAGGGGTCTCCCGCGAGGCATTGTCAACGACAAAAATTTCTACATTTTTATATGACAATTGCCGAATCGAATTGAGCAATTCGACCGTTAAATCCAGTCCATTATAGTTGACGGTAATTATTGATATGAGTGGCTGCGTTCTCAATGTATGTTGACTATTTTAGTTAAGCTCTCTTATTAAAGTGACGTTTACGTCTGAATGTGGTGCAAATCTACTCTCAAATGCCCAAAATGCCAAGTGTTGTTGAAGAATTAACCTTTTTTGAGGATAAATTAGATGAGCGAAAGGTTTAATTCAAAGTATAAAAAAACGTCGGTAAGGTATATTGTTACCCTACCGACGTTTAAAGTACGCGCTATTTAGCTCACTTAGGTTGAACCAAGTTAGTTGTCTCTTCAACGGACAAATTTAAAACGCCCGCGATGAAAGGAATGTCTTTACCCATCGCCAAAAAAGCGTGAACAGCCTTTGCAAGTCTCTCTTTTTCGGCTTTTTCAGCTTTTTCTGCACGTTCTTTTTGAAGTGCTGCTTTCTGTTCCGCTTGCTCCATTTTATGTTGAAGACGGGCGGATACTTTTTCTTTTTGTATCAACATATTTTCATATTGGTACAAGTCAGAAACATATTTTTCAGTCTGCTTTTTTTGAAGCTGTGCCTCTTTTTCCTTTTGTGCCAACATATTTTCATATTGGTACAGGTCTGAGACATATACAGACTCGGATGGGTCGAGCCTTGTAATTTCTAATTTTCTAAGAATTTCTGCCATGACTTTATCTTTTTTTAATGCGTCAAAATCACTTTTTTTATTATTGGGATTTTTACTTTTTTCGGCCAAAATACACCATTTAGTATAAGGTTCGATGTTCTTATTTTTGGCAATATTGGACTGAAAAATATAAATTATCTTATTTTTTTGTAAGAAATCAAGCCCTTTTGTCTTGTTATTCAAAATTTTCAAGGTTACGGCTCTCGCCGCTTTAATCGTTTCTAAGGGTTGCGACCACAAGGTTTCGTCAGCAATAAAATCCTTTGTGGCTTCGGGCAAAGTCGTAAAAACGACAAAATCATCCTTGAATTTAAGCGTATCGTCCACCATCCAAACGAGCGTCAAAACAGGCTCAATGCCGCCGTAATCTTTCTCTTTGTAAGTTTCGCCATTCGCTTTTGTCAGCGTAATAGGTTTCAATGTCTCTAACTGCAAAGCCGTGCTGAGGCTGTGATACAAATAAAAACGTTTGACAACATCTTGTTTGTAACGTTGTTGCATTTCGATAATAACGTATTCGCCATTAATTTTGCAACGATAATCAAATTTTACGATAACAGCGTCGTTCGTTACTTTGTATTCAACGCCTAGAAGGGTGATTTTCGTAATTTTAACGCGTAAAAAATCTTGCAAAAAATGTCGGGCAATTTTAGGGTTGCCAAACACTTTTTTAAAGAAAAGGTCGAAATTCAAAGGTGCTACGTACATAATATGTCTGCTTTAGTCGGTGATTGTAATAGAGTTTGAGGCGTAAAAATACACGTATTCTTCAAAAAATACACTCTTTTTGAAAAAAAATGAACCTGAAAATTCACTTTTACTGATTGGATGCGGTCTTGCAATAATGTGTAGTTTTGCGCCTCGAAAGCCTCTGAAAAATGAACAAGGGCTTTTTTGAATTGTTAAATATCTTGATTATTTGATTTTATTGAGTGATACATTATAAACAATCGCTGTTTAACTTATGGGCAAGTAATTGAGGAGCTTTGACAATTTTAGTGGAGATAGGTAAATACACTAGGAAAATTTGTGAAATTCCCTAGAATTTGACCTGTTTTAATCGGTGTTCCACTAAAATTGTCAGAGCTCCTCAATTACTTGCCCATAAGTTAAACAGCGATTGTTTATAATGTATC
>JAYSRS010000262.1:0-4979 GCA_043720935.1 Saprospiraceae bacterium | reverse complement strand
GTATAAATCATTTAGAAATGTATTCAAAAAAAAGGGGGAACATTCAAAAAGGCGGCTTAACAAGCCAGTTTGAAACCCGCGTTAGGTTGATAATCAATAACTTACGATATTTCTTAATTCTAAAAATATATAAAACGCACTACTGAGGGGTATTCGATTTCGGATGTCGGCGGTGAACTAACCGAAATCCGACATCCCAAATCCGACATCGTTATAGGTGAATCACCTCACCATAAGCCATTGCCGTTGCTTCCATTATCGCCTCGCTCATCGTCGGATGCGGATGCACAGCTTTCAACATTTCATGGCCTGTTGTTTCTAATTTCCGTGCGACAACGATTTCTGCAATCATTTCCGTTACGTTCATACCAATCAAATGCGCGCCGAGCAATTCGCCGTATTTAGCATCATAAATCACCTTCACGAAGCCTTCGGGCGCACCTGCCGCCTTTGCTTTTCCAGAAGCCATAAACGGAAATTTACCGACTTTTACTTCAAAACCCGCTTCTTTCGCCCCTTTTTCGGTATAACCCACCGAGGCAATTTCTGGCGAACAATACGTACAGCCAGGAATATTGTTATAATCCATTTTACTCACATGAAGACCCGCAATCGCTTCTACGCACGTAATGCCTTCCGCACTCGCTACGTGTGCGAGGGCTTGCGTCGGCAACACGTCGCCGATTGCATAAATACCCGCTACGTTTGTTTGGTATTTGTCGTCAACCGTAATAAAACCACGGTCGGTTTTGATGCCCAACATTTCAAGTCCAATGTTTTCCGTATTTGGTGTCACACCCGCCGCCGATAAGACGACATCGCAGTCAATGACTTCAATTTTGCCATCTTTTTTAGCTTTTGTTGTCACTTTACAGCCTTCGCCCGACGTGTCAACGGTTTCAACCGCCGTTCCTGCCAACGTGCGAATGCCTTTTTTAGCGTAAATTTTCGTCAATTCCTTAGAAATATCTTCGTCTTCACGCGGCACAAGTCCTTGATCCATAAATTCGACAATCGTTACTTTCGTCCCAATCGAATTATAAAAATACGCAAATTCAACGCCGATTGCCCCCGCACCAACAACCACAATGTGCTTCGGTTGCGTCGGCAAACTCATCGCTTTGCGGTATTCGATTATTTTAACGCCGTCAATTTTCAAATTCGGCAATTCTTTCGCCCGACCGCCCGTTGCAATGATGATATTGTTGGCCGAGTACATTGTTTTTTTGCCGTCAGCGTCCGTCACTTCTACCTGTTTGCCGCGTGCCAATTTGCCGTTGCCGTTGATAACCGTGATTTTATTTTTTTTCATTAAAAACTGAACGCCCTTACTCATGCCGTCGGCAACGCTGCGTGAACGGCCAATCATACCGCCAAAATCCGCCGTTGCACCTTCGACTTTGATGCCATAATCGGCGGCGTGTTGCAAGTATTCAAACACTTGCGCGCTTTTCAACAGGGCTTTTGTCGGAATACAGCCCCAATTGAGGCAAATCCCGCCAAGTGATTCGCGTTCGATAACGGCGACTTTCATCCCTAATTGCGACGCCCGAATCGCTGCGACATAGCCGCCCGGCCCCGAGCCGATAATTATAAGGTCAAATTGATTCATTGCTGATGATTTATAAAACTGGTTGGAAAATATTTCAAATTTCATTGTGCCATATAAAGCAAAAGCGATGTTTTGCTTTTAATTTTCAAGTTGCGGCGTAGCTGCAAAATCTCGGTAACACACGGCACATAAGCCCAATTTTTTAGGCGGTGTAACCGCAAGACAAGCTGTTTTGCGGTTACACCGCATAGAAAAACTGGTTTCATAGCTTAAATGTTACCGATATTTGGCAGCTACGCCGCCATGAAAAGCAAAAATGGGAATTGCTGACGAAACAATCAAAGCCTAACTAATTGATTACCAGAAAATTAGAAATTTCACACAAATAAAATTTTCTTTTTTGACGAAAAAGGTATTTTTTTAAATCGCAAATGTAAGCAAAATTTATTTTTTACTCCCCCTCAGTATTTTTATGTTTTCAACACTTTTTTTGATACGGAGAAGGTATTTATGAGTAAATAACAAATGTATCGAAAAAGTATATTTGATTTTTAATTCTCAATAATTATTTTCACCTTTGTTTGCGAAAATTTAGAAAAACAAAATCACTTATGACAATCCGCGACATTGAGTTAAGGCTTAAAATGCTTAAAGACCAACTCAAATTAATTGATGATTTCGAAGATGAATTTCTCGAAATAGACGGCATCCGAGGTCTTGAAAAACGCCGTGATAACATCCTCGATGAAATAAATTATCTTAACAGACTTAAAAAGAAAAAGCAATGAATCACACTCATTTCAGCGCGCAATATGCTGCCGAAACAACCGACGAAGCTCGTTTGTTGTTGATGAAAAACTATATGCTCAACCTGTCTTCGACGGAATTGGATAGCTTTATTTTTGGCAATCTTAAAGACATCCGCACCTACATCGAAACAACTGAATTATCAGACGAAGAAAGTGCCTATATTTTTTCTGAACTAGACGCCGCAAAGGCTATTATTCAAAAACCAATCAAGCAAGCTGCTTAACTAACTCATTGATTGTCAAAATATTATCCCCTCAGTATTTTTATCATTTCAACGACCATCGAACGCCTATTTTTGATACAATCACGGCAGGATAAGCGGGTAAAACGGAATATTGAAAGGCTACATTATCATTGATTTGATACATATATTCGACCTCGCCGATGATAGGTGTGAAGCGGTATTGCCAACCTTGATAAACCCTATCGCCATAAACGGGGTCAGTTCGATAAGCCGAAAAGCGGTGCCAATCCTTCCGAAACAGAAACGCTGGCCCCAAGCCACCGTTGAACGAATGCCGCCCAAATCGTAAGGCTTCCCACCGCAAGCCAAAGTGCAAATAACCCGCAGGCAACAAGGCACAATCGCCGTAGTAACCCGCCGCCGCACGCCAAAAAAAGTGCTTTTTCCACGCCCAATCGTAACTGACAGCAATCCCGGGATTCAAGACAAATGCGGCTTTTTTATCTAATTTCCAAGGGTAATTTTGGGGCATTGCACCGCCGCCGACGGGGTGAAGCGTCAAGCCCAACCATTGTACAGAAAAATAATGCAACGGCTTTGTTTTTGCTGCATTTTGAGCAGTTAAATCAGCACTAATGAGGCATAAAAAGAGAAGAATTACGGTATTTTTCATTTTATTTCGGAATTATCGGTTAAAAGACGCAAGCAGAAATTTAAAACCTAATTTGTTGATTTTTAACGAATTACAATCTGACGCCAGTTTCAAACCCGCGTCAGATTTGGCGTTGCGTCTTTTAACCGATAATTCCGTTTTATTTTGTAGATAAATGTTTGTAAAACTCAATTAATTCAATAGAATCCGAACGCCCATTTTGGAATTAATCACAACGGGATAGCCTGGTACGACGGAATATTGAAACTGCCAACGCTTATTTATTTTGAACAAATATTCGACCTCCCCAACGGGAATAAAACGGTATTGCCAACCACACCACACACGGTTGTTATAAATCGGGTCGCCGCTATATTCTTTGAATCGGTGCCAATCTTGCCGAAAAAATAAGGTCGGGCCAAAACCGCCATTGAACGAATGCCGCCCAAATCGCAAGGCTTCCCATCGAAAACCGAAGTGCAGATAGCCTGCGTGTAACAACGCACAATCGCCATAATAACCACCCGCCGCACGCCAAAAAACGTTTTTGTTGAGTTGCCAATCATAGCTAAACGCCACACCGGGGTTTATCAAAACAGTGGCTTTGGGGTCTAATTTCCACGGGTTGTTTTGAGGCATTGAACCGCCGTACGGGTGCAGTGTCCAGCCGAGCCATTGTATGGAAATATGTCGGGGTCTTTGTGTTTTTTCGGCATTTTGAGCCGTTAAATGTGTGGTTAGAATAAGAATAAGAATAAGGAGTATGATTTTATTTTTCATGATGCCACATTTATTGCATTAAAATAAATAAATTTTAAGTGTATTAAACATTAAAAAGCTGTCAATTGCTTTGAAATAAGCCCATTACACATTAAAACAAAATAGTCAAGGTTTGAAAAGAAGAACAGATGTGCAAAAATAATTTGAAAAATAGACCCCCTCAGTATTTCAAGCGTTTTTCTTGAAATATTAACACTTCATTTAACGATTCCGTAAGATTTTATGGGCCACTGATAGGACTGATGTAAGTGATTTACACGGTTTTTAGTTTCTTTTTGTCATTCAGAAGGAAACTAAAAAATCAGTGTAAATCAGCTATATCAGTCCAAATCAGTGTGCCATAAAGTTTGGAATTTTATCCACTTACTGACACATTATTGAGCCATTTGCCTTGCAATTTCATGACCTTTTCAATGACATCTCGAACGCAACCGTCGCCACCCTTAATCGTTGATATATAATGACTTATGCCCAAAATTTCGGTACAGGCATCGGCAGGACAGCAGGGCAAACCGACCTTTTGCATGATGTCGTAATCGTTCAAATCGTCGCCCATAAACAGCACATCGGCAGGGTCAATATTGTACGTTTTTGTATAATTTCTAAACGGTTCGACCTTGTCTCCTGCACCTGTATAAAACTGTTTGATGCCCAATTGTGTTAAGCGTTTTTCGATGCTACCGCCTTTTCCTCCTGTGATGATGCAGACATTGTAGCCTTCCTCAACCGCCCGTCGCAAGGCGTATCCGTCGCGGCTGTGAAAAGTTCGCAAAAAATCCCCCCCCTCAGTAACGAGGAGTTTTCCGTCGGTCAAAACGCCGTCAACGTCAAAAACAAACGTTGTAATGCGGCTGAAATACGCCAATACATTTTTGATAGTCGTGGCGTTTTTTAAGTCATTTTCTATTGTAAACTCCATGTTTTTTGAATTAAAAATCGGAATTATCGGCTTTATGGTACACGTAAGTTATTGATAATCAGTTTTTTAGGTTCATACAGAT
>JAYSRS010000261.1:0-14969 GCA_043720935.1 Saprospiraceae bacterium | reverse complement strand
AAAATCATAAGTAATGGCCATTTCACGCAATTTCACATAAGAACCATCTTCGATGTGTTCTTCTTGAATCCGTTGACCATTGATACCACCCGCAATCGAAGCAACTGTACCGCGTTTCACTTCTCCTTTCAATTCTTTTTCTGCTAATGGCCCCCAACCAACGTTGTTAGACGTAATCCGATTCCAGTTGTAAACAGAGTTGCCTTGCGAAATATCTAACATTCCATAGATGCTTAAACCTTTGTAAGACAATGTTGTATTCACCGAACCCGTCCATTTTGGAAACGGATTGCCTAGAATTTTACGCAATTCAGTCGTCGCCAATGTTTTACCACCTTCTACGTAATCGAAAGCAGGTTGACCCGCCGCATTACGAACCGTTTGCCCTTGCAAAACTTGGCTTGCTGTCTGCGTACCGCGTTCAGGCTGATATAAATCTTGACCTTCTCCCGTCAGTAAAAAAGAGCCGTCGGGATTGCGGGCGTAATAACGTCCGTAAAAAACGCCAAAAGGTTGACCAGAAATAACACTTTGCGTGCCGTCCGCACCGCGTAACGAGATGATACCGCCTGGCACACCGTAAACAGCATTTTTATTGGTGCTGAAAATACCTCCAACATCCCATTTAAAAGCACCGCTTTTGACGACGTTTGCCGTCAACTGCAACTCGAAACCTTTATTGCTCAAATAAGTAGAATCGGCCAATTCGTTGGTCAAAATTCGCGTACCACCACTTGTGGGCGCAATGTTTTTACCAAAAAGCAAGTTCGTTACTTTTTGACTATAAGCATTGATACTCAAACCAATACGGTTGTTGAAAAAACCTAAATCAGCACCGTATTCAATCTCCGTTGTGATTTCAGGGCTCACATTTGCATTGGCGAAAACAGGAGATGGCAAAACCGATGTGGAGCCGTTAAATGTGCCTAAACCGTAGTTATCGTAGCGGTCATACGCGCCAATACCCGTGATGTTACCCGCTTTACCGTAAGCTGCACGTAATTTAGCGGACGACACGATGTCCTTAACACTACCCAAATAATCGTTCAACACCCAACTTGCGGACAATTTAGGATAAAAGATATTTTGTTGGTCGGCACCGAAAGCCGTAGAACCATCAAAACGACCTGCCGCCGTGACGAATACTTGGTTTTTGTAACCAACTGTTTGTTGCAAATAATAGCCAAAAACTGACAATTCAGACTTAGATTGCTCCGCTAAACCTGGCGTACTGACGGCCCGAATCGTTCTGCCGAACGGTGCAAGTCCTTCACCACCTTGAAAGAAGAACGAGTTGCGGCGGTATTGATATTGAAAGCCTGCGGTCGTCGTTGAAGAGAAATCAGACGTTATTTTAGTGTTATAAGACGCTGTAAGGTCATTATTCAGCAAAAATACGTTGTCGCTGCCATAGCTATAATAACCGTTTGGAAAAGCAACGGCACTAGGATAAGGCAATTTCGGTTGATACTGTTCGCCTACAAGTGCATACATATCCACACCTGCGAGGTAGTCAATCGTCAAACCTTGAACGGGGAAAATGGATAATTTGGCGTTGCCAATTACGCGGTTTGTGCGCTGCGAAATGTCAAAAGTCTCGATTGTACTGAGGGGGTTGACACGGACTTGCTCCACTTGTTTGAGGTTGCCGAGGGCATCGCGGTCGTCAAGTTTCCAAACATTATCAATGATGTAAATAGATGAAATTGGGTTGAAAAAGTTGTTGCCATTCGGCATATCTTGGCTTTTGCTGTAATTAAATGCCAAATTTGTTGACAATTTCATCCAATCCGTCAAAGTTTGGTCGAGATTTAAGCGACCAGTATATTTCTTGAAATTTGTATTTTTGATGATACCATCGTTGTTAACGTAGCCAAATGACGCAAAGCACTGCGTCTTATCGGAGCCGCCCGAGAACGAAATATTGTTTTCGTTACCCATCGCTTGTTGGAAAATATTGTCCCAATAGTTATAACGTGTCACAGGATATTGATCTGTCAACAAAACGCGGCGCAAACCGACGTTAACGGCGTTGCCATAGATGCTCGATTTGATGCCCAATTTTGACAAAGTATCTTGCAAAGTAATCGCATTGCCACCCGCCCGATTTGGAAAACCAACGTTTGTCAAGAGTGTCAAGCGGTCAGTAGGGAGTTCCAAACGTGGATTTACCGCCGCGTCGCGCCAGCCAAAACGCTGTCCGTGGGTTGTCATTGCCACTTCTTTGCGAAGGCTGCTTGTCGAAAACGAGGTATTGAATTCGATTTTTGTTTTTTGAGATTTACCCCGTTTTGTAAAAATCTGAACAACACCTTTCGATGCCCGTGAGCCGTAAATAGCCGCCGCCGCCGCCCCGTTTAAGACTTCAATACGGTCAATATCGGATGGGTTTAAATCAACAAGACGGTTTTGACCTGCGGCTAAACTGATAGCCATAGCATCCGCATTGCGATTAATGACGTTTTGCGACGCATTGTCCACAATCACACCGTCAACGATGTAAAGCGGGCTGCTACCGCTATTTACTGAGCCTACGCCACGTAGATATACGCTGAAACCACCCGCAGGGTCGCCAGAGTTTTGCGAAATCTGCGCGCCCATAACTTTACCACCCAATGCACCGATGGCGTTATTTGTTCCTGTGTTGACTAGGCTTTCTGATTTTACAGTATTCACGGAGTTACCCAATTGCCGACGGGTTGCACCAGCAGAAGCACCCGTCACAACTACTTCGTCAAGGTTCAAAACGTCGGCGTCTAACACCGCATCGAGGGTCATATTGCCACCTTTTGTATCAACTTTCTGCGTGAATGTTGTAAAGCCGACAGATGAAATTTGAACTGTGTAAGTACCTTCGGCAATTGAGGCATCTAACTTATAGTTGCCGTCCAAGTCAGTCAATGTGCCGTTAACCGTACCAGCAAGCTGCACAGTTGCCCCAACAATAGGTTGGCTACTGCCATCCTTGACATTGCCTTTGATGATAAAAGAGACCTTACCTTGTCCCATCGCCGCTACCGCCAAAAACAGAGCCGCAAGGGTTGGTAAAAGTCGTTTGGTAAATAAAAAGTTTTTCATACAAATTCTAGATTTTAGGTGATAAGAATTAAGTCCTGATTGGATGTAGATAAAATCTATTGCTATTTTTGCAAATCAATCTTGCAAATTTCGCAACGAAGGTAAAAAGATTTTGAACGTTGGTTAGTGTCTTGAACTTTTTTTTTATGCTTTTTTTTATTTAAAAAAAGGTTTTATTAGGCAAATATCTTTTTTTCTATATTTTTATTTGCTAAATCTATAAAAAAAAGTTTTTAAATAAACGCTAAAAAATTTGGAACGTTTGCAAATTTTGCGACATTCGCTGCGTTATTTTTTTGCAAAATTTGCAAACACTTGTTAACGGAATGGCACACTGATTGGACTGATACGACTGATTATCGCTGATTTTCGGCTCTACAAACGTTTTATACTGAGGGGGCCTCTTTTTCAAAAAACAACGCTCATTTTTAAAAAATAGAACGGAATCATCGATTATTTATCGTACTGCGGCGTAGCTGCAAAATCTCGGTAATATAACGCATGAACACACGATTTTTAAATGCGGTGTAACCGCAAAACAAGCGGTTTCGCGGTTACACCACGTAAAAAATGGTGGTTTATTTAATATTACCGAGATTTTGCAGCTACGCCGCAAGGCGATAATTAACCGATTAATCCGAAATAAAATGCTGTAGCCAACTTAAAACCACTTGATTTGCCACTTTTATTCCGTTCACTTCGGATTATCGCTGTGAAGTAACTTTCGGAAATAAAGAAAATACCTTATTTTTGCACTCTCTAATATTTCAATTTCCATGAGCGTAAGCATTAGTTTACTAAAAAATGAGCGTAAAGACATCATATTACGCCACATCAATATTCATACACGGGTCACTTTCAGCGACTTGTGCCGCCTTACGCACGTATCAGAGGACACGGTTAGGCGCGACTTGACGGAACTCGCTATCGAAGGAAAAGTCCGAAAAGTACGGGGCGGGGCGGTCGTCAGTGCTTATCATCCGAACGAGCGTTTGACTGCCGTTTATGCTCAAGAAAACAAAGTCTTGATTGCTCAAAAAGCGTTGCAACTCATTGAAAATGATATGTTTGTGTTGATTGGTGGTGGCACGACAATTCGGGAATTGATACGGCTACTGCCCGACGATTTGAGGGCCACTTTTATCACTGTCAATCCTGTTTCGGTTTTAGATTTGATGGAAAAACCGAACATTGAAACCATTTTGATTGGTGGGAAAATTTCGACGTATAGCCAAATGTCGGTCGGCGGCGAGGTGTTTCAACGGCTGTCTGAAATCAAATCTGACCTCTGCTTATTAGGCACAAACGCCCTCGACCCGCTTGACGGTATGACGGATTCGGATTGGGAAACGGTGCAAGTGAAAAAAGCGATGATAAAATCAGCCGATAAAACGGCGGTTTTGGCCATTTCTGAAAAATTGGACTCCTCAATGCGCTTGAAAGTAGCCGATTTGAAGGAATTAGACTATTTAATCACCGAATTAGACCCCGAAGACCCATTTTTGAGCCGTTATACTGAGGGGGTCATTTTGAAGTAAAATCAACTCAACAACCGCGCAATCCCAAACGCCGCCGCCGCCGCTAAAGCCCCGATTGAAGCCGTTTGCAGCGCGCCTTTCCACGGCGATTGACCAATAACTCTACTTTTCAGAAAGCCAAATATTAACAAAGCGGCCAAGGTTAAAACGATTGACCATGTTAAACTTTCGTTGATTGTCGAACAAAAAGCGTAAGGGGCAAGCGGTATCAAACCACCGACGATGTAACTCGCACCGATATTGAAGGCCGCATTGCGCGCCCGTTTTTCGTCGGGTTTTTCAAGGCCGAGTTCAAAACGCATCATAAAATTGACCCACTTATCGCGGTCTTGTGCGAGCTGTTCAACAATTAAATCTTGAGCGTCGCGGCTCAATCCGTAGCCTTCAAAAACTTCTCGCACTTCCTCTTTTTCACGTTCTGGAAATTGATACGTTTCGTCATATTCTCGCTTTAATTCGGCGTTATAATGGTCAATTTCGGTTCTCCCCGACAAAAAACCGCCCAATCCCATCGCAATTGACCCCGCAATAATTTCCGCAATACCTGCCGTCAAAATGATGTGCGTATCGCTCACCGCCCCGCTTAAACCCGCCGCAAGGGCAAACGGAACAGTCAGTCCGTCGCTCATACCAATCACAACATCTTGCAATAAATCAGAGCTTTGAAAGTGTTTCTCGTGGTGTAAATGCGTCTCAGGGGACGCGTTGTGGTGCATTTCAGACATAGTTTCCAAATTTTAAATTCAAAAAAACCCGCGAGCATTTACGTGCATCGCGGGTTTCACCCAATTGTTTAACCGATTATAAAATTCTTTATTTGTTATTTGTTATTGAGTTACTCGTTACTGGCCAACCGACGAATAACTCAATAACTCAATAACCATTAACCAATAACTATTCTGCAAAGTACGATTTGGCGTTTTTGCCACCGCTTTGAATTGTTTCCAAACGCGCTTTGAATTCGCCCGACATTTTCATATCGTTTTTCTTTGCAAAAATCTCTTTCAACGCAATAAGCGTATTTTGGTCGTTCGGATTGATGCTTTCCGCTTTTTTAAAATACGGCAATGCCTTATCAAATTCAGCAATCATCAATTTTTCCGCTTCTTCGTATTTTTTCTGACCAGGTTTCGAGAAATCGCTTTCCAGTTTCTTCATTTCCTTACTGAACTGCGCCGCTTTGTTGTAGTAAGACGCACCAATTGAGTAAATCGCATCAGAGTTCTTAGCATCAATTTCCAAGGTTTTTTTGTAATATACCATTGAGTTAGCTGTATGGTCATCCGCTTTTTTAGTTACTTCTGCTACTTGCTTAGCAACTGCTTCTATTTGTTCAGTAGAAGATTTCACTAATTCAGAAGCTTTTTTTATGGAGTCAACTTCTGCCATTGCCCTTTGCGAAAGATTGTCATAAACATTGCCCAAAGTAAAGTACAAAGAGGCGTTTTTCGGTTCTTTGGCAATACCCGCTTTGATTTTGTCAATCAAAATCTCCAATTTACTTGCTTTCAAGTAGTAGTTAATTTCCGTAAACAACAATTGTGCATCGTCTGGAAATTTAGCGCGGCCCATTTCCAAGTATTTCAAAGCCGCCGCAGGGTCAGTTTCTGCTTTTACTTTGTACAAAGAACTGTAAACGAACGACGTATCTTTTTTAACCGCAATCATTTTTTCGTAAATGCCTACCGATTCTTTTTCTTTATCCGCATAAACCGACAACAAACCAACCAAATACAACTGCTTGTTGTATTCCTCAACTTTGTCGAAAATACTTTTCCCGCCCGATGCTTTCAAGGCATCGTGCGTATTAAGACCCGCATAGAGCGACGTATAAGCCGATACATAGTCTTTTGAGTCCGTAAATTCCGAAATATAATTGCCCAAATTGCCTTGAGCCTCGGTCAAAGCCGACACGACTTCTTTCAATTGTTTTTTGTCTTGCGTTGCTTTTGACGCCGCAATCAAGGCATCTGACGCCATCATTGCCGACTTCGTAAACTCAAATTTATAAGCTTTGCCCGTGATTTTAGCCGTAGCCAACTGCAAATTGTCCATCGAAGATTGCTCATTGTAAAATTTACCTTTAATGAGTAACGCTTCCCAATTTGTCTGATTTTCGGGCAATTTCATCATAGCGTCAATAGCAGTTTCAGCCGCCGCCATTTTGTCTTTTTTACCACCCATGTTTTTTACAGCTTTGTTAGCCGCTTTGATAAGGTCAGCCGCAGGTGTTTGCGCGCTCATTGTGCCTGTAACGAGGGCAAACGCAAGGAATGCCAAGAATAATTTTTTCATAACGAATTCAGATTTTTACTTTTTATTTTTAAGAGAACGTGTTACATCAAAACACAACATTATGACGCAACGAAACAGATTGGATAGTTATAAAACCGTTAAAGTTGATGCTTATATAAGCAAAATTTTGGCAAAGGTAGAAATCCCTTTTCAAAACTATGTTTTGAGGTTCGGGTTTTTTAGCAAAATTTGAGGGAAGAAGAGGCCCCTCAGTATAAAAGCCTAAAAAAGCGTTTAGCTTTGCTCCATTAATTTAATTGCCACAATCATCCATCTTCCTAATTTTATTAAACAATTACAGCTATCAATAATGAAACAAATCATCCTCTTATCAGTCCTTGCGCTCAACACTTTTGCCGCTTTTAGCCAAGCAACCGCCGAGAATAGGGACGTCGCAGAAGGCCGCAGCTTGGGCAGTTTTGAAGTCGGCGACACCTCTTTTACCCTCGTTGCGGACGCTAACGTGCGCGACAAACCCGCAACAACGGGCGGCGTTGTGGCCAAACTGAACATCGGCACGCGCCTAAAAATTGAGCGTGTGACGACCGATTCCTTGACCGTCAAAGGCTTCCGCGCACCGTGGTATCAAGTGTCTTTTACGGCGGACAATAAACAGAAAAATGGCTACTTGTGGGGCGGTTTTATCGCGTCGGTTTTTATCAGCGAGATTGATTATAAAACAAATGAAACGTATATGTATCTCGGTGGTATTGCTTCGTTTGACGAGAAAAACTACAAAATGACAAGCCAATTACGCATCGCCAAAAATGGGCAACAAGTGGCCGCTTTAGAGTTTCCGACGGTTGGCGATTTGGGCTATTATCCAAAGTTGGAATTGAATTCTAACAACAATTTTAGCAACGTCAAACAGATGATTAGCTACGGCATGAACTTCGGAGCGTGCGACTATGCACAAGGCGATTACTTGATTTTTTGGACAAAAAACAATCAGTTGCAAAAAATCATGGAAACCACATCGTCAAGTGGTGCGGGAACGGGTTATGCATCGGAAACGTATCATTTGCCGAATCATCGGGGCGGTATTGCCAACCATATTTTAGTCACCGAAGACAGTGCAGCAATGGAAGAAAAAGGGGATGATTTTGTTATAAAAGGTCAAAAATTTAAGGTCGCTTTGTGGAAATGGAACGGGGCTAAATTGGTGAAAGTGATGTAAAAGATTGTCAAATTTCTTACCCCTCAGTACAAAGCATTAAAAAAGTCGTTTTTCAAACAAAAACGGCTTTTTTAATGCCCGTTTCTCAATATTTTTTACTTTCGCTGCTTGAAACGTAACAGATATGAAATTGACAAAAAATTGGCTACAAACAAACGCCATAGATTCAAGTTACACGCGTGGCCGCAGCTACCGAACGTCGGTGCGTAAGCTCAAAAAAGAAGGCGATACCTACACCGCAAAAGTGGATGGTTCAGATACCTACGAAGTCGAAATAACAGAATCTTCTGAGGCGATTTACACGCATTGCACTTGCCCGTATGACTATGGTGGTATCTGCAAGCACATTGTTGCAGTCGGTTTAAACATTCTTGAAGGAAATTTTAAAGAAAGCAAAACAACAGACATGGCTTTACATAAATTGGGTGAAATAGTCAATAGCGAACCCATTAATCTCGCTACGTTTTATCAAAAGGAGTTTCTTGCGGCTAAAAAAAGCAAGCAAGACGCCTTCATAAAACTGCTTTTCGGACAAGACGAAGCGGTTTGTCGGCAATTTTTGTCGTACATCCGTCCGCCCGTTGCCCCCCTCAGTATCTCGACTGATATTACAGAATTGAGCAATGAAATAGCGGCGCGTATTTCTGAAATTGACCCCGAGGAATACATTGACGAGGACAATGACTATCACCATGACAGCCATTACGATTATGATGATTATGAGCAATACGATACCGATGCCCTCGAAAAAGAAGTGGTGCGGCTGCTTGAACCTTACGGCAAAAAAGCGGTGGAAATGTTGGAAAAAAAGCAATTTTTGGATTCCATTCGGGTGCTTTTGGCCATTTACGAAGCGGCTTACTTGGTGGAAGAACCTGAACTAGATGAACACACCGACGTTTCTTACGCTGCTCAAATGAATACTTTCTTACAACAAACGACGGCGACTTGGACAGAAAATGCGACTAAAAAGACGTTTAAAAAGACGGAATATGACGCCGTTTTGAAACTCATTTTAGAGCGTTGGCAACAGTTCAAACGGTTTCACGGCAAGACCGAAGCTGCACCTTACGAATTTTTGAATGAAGATTTATTTTACTTCGTGATTCAAAAAGCCGAAGCTGAACGCGACTTTTTGGATTTTATGACCGAACATAAATTGCACACGGCAGTCCATTATGAATTGACCAAAAAGTTGTGCCTCGCAACCAATAAAAAAGATTTTTTGTTGGAAAAATTGGGGGAATATGGCTTAGAAAGCGCGGAACTCGCCAAAGAATTGATGTTGCAATACATCGCCCGCGACAATCGTCACCGCTTTATCCACATCGCACAGCAAGCGAGTGACAAACACGGTTGGCAATTGAATGAATTTATCGCTGAACAAGTCTTACCGACCGATAATTTAGGCTTTTTCAACCGCATTTTGGCCGAAATGGCCGAAAGAACGCAACGCATTGATTTCTTTAATCGCTGGCGCGAACAAGTGTCGCCTATGGAACAAGAGGCGTATATTGAACGGCAAAAAGTGCGGAATCAACGTTTTTACATCAGTCTTTTAGCTGATGCCAATCGCTTTTCTGACATCTTGATTTTTGCGGAACAAAACGTTGAAAACCTAAGTACGAACATCTTTTTGACGGCGGCTGAATGGGTTTTGACTGTCTATCCCGAAGAGATTTTTCCACTTTATTGCGAGCGTATTGTTTTGTTTATGGGCAATAGTGCATCAAGCCGCGACCATTATAAAAATGCCATTGAGATATTGAAACCTGTCAAGAAAATGACGGGAAAAGAGCAAGAAGTCAAGGCGTTTGTGGTCGAATTGAAGAAAAAATTTAACCGCTATCCTGCGTTTATTGATGAATTGAAGCGCGGTGGGTTTTGAGATACCCCTCAGTATTTTACCTAAAACATGAATCATCCCAAATTTTTTATGTTAGAAAATTCGGAATGATTCATGTTTTTTATGCTTTTTAAAATCAATTGGTACAAAAACGTCGCCCCGACTCAACAAACGTGCCGTCCGAATAACGCCTGATTTTTCAACTATCAAACGCCCGTTGTCATACCTAAATTCAAGATTTACGGCAAATTCACCAGACGGATGTTCAACGGAAAAACCTTGATTAATATCTTTATTATCAATGGTTAATACAGCTATATTTTTTGCAATAGAATTAGAAATTAAACACGCCGTTGCGACTGACACCGCCGCTAAAACGCCAATCGCATCATGGCAAACATGAGGAATAAACATCCGCGTATTCACCAAACGACCCGCATACTGAGGGGGTGACAACAAACACATTTTGGGAATAGATTGCTGTTCGACATTGCCCAAATTCATCAGTTCTCCCGCTTGCAAGCGGATGTTTTCTAATTGTGTTTTCAAAGACGCATTATTATCTAATGTCTCCTTAGTTTCGTAGCCCGAAAGGCCAAAATCAGCCGCCCGAAGCAGCACAACGGTTTTTAAAAGTTTTGTTCCTTCTGAATGACAAAGGGTTTTAAGTTTTGAGTTGGTGTCATACAAATTCAAAACTGATGTTACGCAAGCGGCTAAAATGGGCCACTGATTTGAGGGATACGACTGATTTAAAAGGATTTCTTTTTTAATGGAAACGCTTATAGAAAAAAATCAGTGTAAATCAGTCGTATCCCTCAAATCAGTGGGCCATTGCGTAACATAAGTCAAAACTCAAAACCGCTTGTCCCAACCATAAATTTGTAGCGAATTTAAGCCCTTTCGGAGTTCAATCCGCACATTTTCTTCTTTCAACTCTCGGGCGTAGGCTTTTTCAAGCACCTCCATCACCCGCTTCTGCATACGCATACGCCCGATGCAGCAACATATTGTCGCAAGGCATGGTTTGCACCGTAAAAGCAGGGCCGCAGACTTTCATTTTAGGCGAAATAGGCTTGATTTGATACGGCAAATTACCCGTTTTACCCAAGGCTTCATGAAGCGTAGCGGCTGAAAATTTGCCGATTTCGGCGATTAAGTCTTTTGAAATACGCATCATTATTTGATTTTTAACCGAATGTTACTAATTTTGCCCAATAGGAAACATTTAAAATCGCTATTTTTCTCAAAAAGTGATTCAAAAAACCATACAAGAAGAGCGTTTCAAATTAGTCATTTACAATAAATCGTTAGAAACAATTACGCAAAGTGTGAATTCAACAAAACATGACGGAATGGGAAGTCGGCGAAATGTTGGAAAAATCGGGTATTCCAAAATCTGATATTGTCATCGGTTTTTTATCGCCCGATTTGCGCCCTTACTCCAAATATGCTGTCGCATGATTCTAAGATACCCCCTCAGTATTTTATCTAAAAAATGCTGTTTGTCACCCTCGGCACTTGACTTTGAAGTGCTTCTGCAAACTTGATGTGCTTCTGCCCCGAAATCCGACATCATAAATCCGAAATCGTAAAGTCTTC
This sequence comes from Saprospiraceae bacterium, assembly GCA_043720935.1. Lineage (GTDB taxonomy): Bacteria > Bacteroidota > Bacteroidia > Chitinophagales > Saprospiraceae > JAAFJT01. Next base: position 3,433 of record JAYSRS010000261.1, on the reverse strand, counting down.
TGGCATCGGCGTTCCCCGCGTGTGGAAACTTTCGACCGTTTTTAGTCCCCATGCTTGTCCTTTTTTGCGTTCTTCTTCATTCCACACCACCGTTTTATAATTAGGGTCTAAAATCAACCGCGCCGTTGCATTTGCAATTTCGATGCGGTTGCCGCCAGGCTCGTATAAATATAAAAAAAACGTTTGCTGAACGGCGTGTTTATGCGGCCCAGTTTCGATAAAAACACCATTTTCCAAGGCAATATCAGCAGCAATCAACACTTCTTCGCGGCTATTGACGGCGTAAGTCAGGTGGTGAAAACGGCCAGAAATGCCCTTCGTATGGTCTTGCGTCACGGCCAAATCATAGGATTTTGAATTGACAGAAAACCACGCGCCTTTAACTTCGGGATTGTTAAAAGCATCCTTAAAAATGATGGTTTCGGTCAATCTTCCACCTAAATAATGGAGTTGAAAATCTCGAAAAGCGGCCACATCTGCGGCTAATAAATTGAGATGGTCAATGCGCCTAACATTGATACCACGCGCTGGAAATTTGGACGCCGTATTTTTCAAAGCAGATATTTGGTCGCCTTTTGCAGCATATTTTTCTGATTCAAAATAAATTTCTGTCAAATGCCCGCTTGGCATTCTGAATTGATAAGTGCGGCCATGCCCCAAATCACCGTCTGTCCAACCAATTCCTAAGCCCGTTTTGGCAATTTCAAGGGCTTTTTGTTCCAAAATCTCGGCATCACGCAGCCGCCACGCATGATGCCCGATACCCGCGTGAGGGTGTGCTGTGAGCTTCAATGTGTGGTGTTCGTAGTCGTCGTAAGCGCGGAGATAGACCGAATCGCCTTGCGTGTCGCTGACGGACATTCCCATGATGTCGGTAAAAAAACGGGTACTTTCATCGAGTTTTGGCGTCAATAGCTCAACGTGCGCGAGGTGGGCAATATCCCATGTAACATTTGTCATATTTTAAGAAACTTGTATCACGGACTTCAGTCCGTGAATTGGTCATTCGAGATGCGATACATGAAACGGGTCAAAGTTCCGATTTTCTGCTGATTGCCTAATTGCACACGCAGCAACGGGAAAAAGGTGGTTTATTTTCGGAAACAACGGGTAAAATAAGTGGCATCGTCGAAACCCAAACGGTTGGTAATTTGGCCAATTGCTAAGTCCGTAAAAGTGAGCAATCGCTTGGCTTCGAGAACGGTCTAATTTTTTTTTGAATTAAGCGTTTTAGCCGTTTGACGTCCGTTTATCTAGCTGCAAAGATGATTTCCTTGCCCATCTAATCCAATTATTTCTTTTGTTTTTAGAAAAAAAGCGTATTTTTGCCACCTAAAATTAATAAAAAATGGAAATGCTTAGGAGAAATATTGCCTGCATGAATGAACTCGAAATGAAAGGGTTTATTTTTGATTTTATCCAAAAAGCGGATGGCAAAAAGCTAGAACGCTTCACATTACGGCGTTTTTCGACACACGCAAAACCCTGACAAACGCCCTTGTTAGTTTTATACTGAGGGGGTGCTTTTCTTTGACATTTCTACTAACTATCACCTATCATTTATGACAGAATTAGAACTTAACGCGCTCCGTTATCCAATCGGCGAGATGCCGACTCCCTTGATTACGACCGATGAAGAACGCCAAAATTGGCTGTCAGACATCGAAAAACTGCCCGAACAACTGCGTCAAGCTGTTCAAAATTTACCAAATCAACAACTTGATACCGTCTATCGGCCCGAAGGTTGGACGGTGCGGCAAGTCGTGCATCACGTGGCAGATAGCCACATCAACGCGTATATTCGCTTGAAAAACACCTTAACAGAAGACAATCCGACGATAAAACCTTACGAAGAACAGTTGTGGGCAGAGTTGCCCGATTCTGAATTGCCCATTGAAGTGTCGTTACAGATTATCCAAAATGTGCATCTTCGGATGGTCACAATACTGAGGGGCCTCGTTCCCATCAATTTTGAACGAACATTTTTCCATCCTGGCAGTAAAAAAACATTTAATATTGGCACACTTTGCGCGATGTATTCGTGGCATGGGCAACACCACTTAGCGCACATCGAAAATTTGGTGAAGCGAGAAGGCTGGTAAAACGATGTCGGATGTCGGATTGAAGATTGAAGATTTCGGACAAAGCGGCACTTGAATTACATCAAGTGCCGCTTTTTCTATCTAAAATCTAACATAATTTTTATATTCACAACAAATAATTTACAAAATAATGCACCTTTACCGCATCAACGAAATTAAGAACATCTAATTTTTAACAATTTCAAATCTTCTAATCCATGCCTAAAACAAATCTGCTTTTAGCCCTTGCCGTTGTGTCGGCACTCTCGTTTTTCACGGCTTGTACTTCCTATGGCCCTGCCTACTCGCACCAACGCCTTACGTACATGGAACGCCCGTTTGGCGATGGTTCAACAAAAGGACACGCGCAAGTTTATGCGTCGGGCAAATTTGGCACAGATGCCACTTATTTGCCCAACGAATCCAATCAAAATGGCGAACTTGGGGTGCATTTGGGCCTTGATGCCTACATTTTTCAACTAGCTGTGGGTGTTGTAGGCTTCGGTGGCCGATACACCGATGCGAAAAAAGCCTCTTTCGGCTACAATGGTTTTGGTTTTCGCTTGCATCAAAATTGGAAAATCCCTGTCAATGACAACCTCGAAATTCAGATTTTTGGCTGCGGTTATAGCTTCAATTCTGAAAATGGCAAGTATGAAACATTGCGCGTACGGAATATTGACAGTATCGACGGCATCAAAGATTTAGGGATGTTTTCCCTCACAACGGGCGTGCGCTATCGGTCGTCTAACAAAACAGTTTGGGGGTTTCAATACGCTTATGGCACAACAGGCTTTTTTATTACGCCCGTAAACGCCAGTCATTGTCTGTCTTTCACAGGCAACTTCGACCGCACTACAGTTGCCGTGAATTTGGGCATTCCACACAGAAACAATGTTTCTTTTAATGCAGGGTTAGAACCAACGATAAGCATTGGCATCACGCAAGCCTTGACGCGCAATGGCTTTTGACGACGCTATTACGGCAATAAAACACGCTTTTGAGCCTCAAATACTGAGGGGGTCATTTTGAAGCAAAGAGTATGCAAAGAGAGTTTCAATAACAGACGTGTTATTTAAACCCTCTTTTTTAGCTTTGTTGATACAGAAAACAGCACTTTCTATTGCACCAGCCTATTGATTATCGGACAGCAAAGTGATGTAATGCGCCAATTGGGTTGGCTCAATCTCTAAAAAGACGGCAATGTCTTGATGTGAATCGCCACGGTTCAGACACTTACGAATTAAACGTAATTGCTCTTCTTGACGTACTTCTTGACGTACTTCTTGACGTACTTCTTGACGTACTTCTTGACGTACTTCTTGACGTACTTCTTGACGTACTTCTTGACG
>JAYSRS010000260.1:0-4989 GCA_043720935.1 Saprospiraceae bacterium | reverse complement strand
TGCTTCGTGCCTCGCAATGACTTTTTTAATTCAAACCACCCCCTCAGTATAAAAGTCCTTTTTTCGCTTGTTTTACCCTTTTTGATGGGCATTTTGTTTGCTTTTAGCTTTTTAACGTATCATTTCATGCACAAAGGTTGGATTGGTTTTCATACGGGTTCGCCGTGGAGTCCTGCATTTGAACGCGTAGATATAATAGGTCTTGTAAAAAATGTAGCTGTATTAATTTGGCGTTTAATTGATTTTGGCCATTTATTTTTATGGTTAATTATTTTTTATGGATTGATTAAACTCAATAAATTATTTCCAACAACACGCCTTTTAATGGCACTATTAATAACGCTTTTAATTGTTTTAACGCCCACTTTATTAATCTACAAAGGCTTATTAGCACACCGTTATTTAATACCTGTTTATGTAGTTATAATTTTACTAACCACTAAAATAATTTCTGATTTAAAGAATTATAAACGACAATTGCTCGCCGCTTTTATTGCGTTTACGGGCTTGCTGTCAGGCAATTTTTGGGTCTATCCACAACCGATTTCAACAGGATGGGATGCCACTTTGGCACACCTACCCTATTACGAATTGCGCCGAAAAATGCTACAATTCATTGACAATCAACAGATTAACTATGACGACATTGGTACTGCTTTCCCAAATCAACGCGATTTTGAAACAACGGATTTAAAAGATTTTAAAAAAGAGACCCCCTCAGTATTTCTTCTGAATGACAAAAGAAAAAACACGTTTTCTACTTATGATTTTAATAAAAATCGTTTTATTTTTTATTCCAACCTAATGAATGATTTTAACGATGCAGAATTAATCGAATTAAAAACACATTGGCATAGTGTTAAATCACTAAAAAAAGGGCAAGTTGAGGTCATCCTTTTTGAAAAAAATCGGTAGTTCCTTGGCTTGTATGAGCAATCTAAAATTTATTGTATTTTTTTCAACATTTAACATTTTCCGTTAGGGTAGCCCGACATTTTTCACTACTTTTGCCGCCGCTACGATGAGAAAAGCATCGAAAAAACTGAACAAAAACGTCTATAAACCCTTGTTTATCAACTGTTTACGAGACACTATTTTTTGTACTAATTATTATCTAAAACGGAATTACTTTGGCACTCATTAAATCAATCTCAGGCATCAGAGGCACGATTGGAGGAAATTATGGCAACGACCTAACACCACAAGACATCGTTGAATGTACAGCCGCCTTCGGCACTTGGATTTTGAAAAATCGCCCCGACCAAACGCGAAAAGCGAAGGTCATTGTGGGCCGCGATGCCCGTATGTCGGGCGCGATGGTCAGTCAATTAGTCGTCAATACGCTCATGTCGTTGGGTATTGACATCGTGGATTTGGGTCTTTCGACTACACCGACCGTAGAAATCGCCGTTCCTGCCGAAAAAGCAGACGCTGGTATCATCCTCACCGCAAGCCACAATCCGAAGGAATGGAACGCGCTCAAATTACTCAATTCAAAAGGTGAATTTATTTCTGCCGAAGACGGTGCCGCCTTTTTGGCCCTCATCGAACAAGGTACAATTGCTTACGCTGATGTGGAAGAATTAGGTATTTATCGTACTGACGACACGTATATCCAGAAACATATTGATGCTATTTTTGCTTTACCACTCGTTGATGTACAATTAGTTAAGTCCAAAAACTTCCGCGTGGCCGTTGACCCTGTTAACTCAACAGGTACAATCTCTATCGTTCCGCTTTTGGAACAAATGGGTTGCGAAATTTTTGTTATTAATGAAGAAATGACGGGCAATTTTGCCCATAATCCAGAGCCACTTCCCGAACATTTGAACGAATTAGCCCGCACCGTTGCCAACAAAAAAGCACATTTGGGCATTGCCGTTGACCCCGACGTTGACCGTTTGGCCTTCGTTTGCGAAGACAGCGAAATGTTTGGCGAGGAATATACATTGGTGGCGATTGCAGATTATATTTTGCAAAATACACCAGGCAACACCGTTTCAAATTTGAGTTCAACACGCGCTTTACGCGATGTGACCGAAAAACGCGGCGGTAAATACGAAGCCGCAGCCGTTGGTGAGGTAAATGTGGTAACAAAAATGAAGGAAATCGGCGCAGTTATCGGTGGTGAAGGCAACGGCGGCGTTATTTATCCCGCTTTGCACTACGGACGCGATGCGATGGTCGGTGTGGCTTTGATGTTGACCTCCTTGGCTCAATTTGGTAAACCGATTTCATTCTTGAAAAAACGTTTTCCCGAATACATCATTGCTAAGAAAAAGCTGGAATTGCCACAAGGCATCAATGTCGATGATTTGCTGAACGATTTGGATAAAAAATACGCCTTAATGAAATCGTGCAGCCGCAACCGCGTAGATGGTTTGAAAATTGATTTCAACGACGGCAACTGGATTCACATGAGAAAATCCAACACTGAACCAATTATTCGGATTTATGCCGAAAGTAGTTCGGAAGTTATCGCCAATAATTTAATTAATAAAATCAACCGCGATATTTACGAAATTCTGAATCAAGAAACGGAAGCGTAATGATTAATGATTAATGGTTAATAATTCAATCCTTTGAGGTTTTAAAAACTTCAAAGGATTTTTTTATTTTGCTTATACTCCTCCGCATTAGGTTTTGTGCAAATGCGACTATTGCTCGCTTCCCCCTTTCTGCGAGTAAGGCGACGTTGTTGTTTACCTCAACTTACTCTCCCACTCCATCGCCTTTTGAACATTACCCATTTGTCGATACGCCACACTAATATTCTGAGCATCATTTTTATCAAAACGAATGGCCAAAGCCCGTTCTAAAACCTCAATTGACCGTTGCGGTTGTTGGCTAATGCCATAAGCAGTGCCTAATAAAGATAAGGTTTCAGCGTCTTTGGGGTTCAATTCCAATGCTTTTTGCATAAATTCAATGCCTTTGGGTATATTGTTTTGTTGTTGAGCAATCACTTTACCGCCTTCACGATACGTCAATTGCAGATTTTGTTGCGCATCTTTATAATTAGGGTCTAATTTTAAACCACCTTCATACGCTTGAATGGCTTTATCAAATTCATTCAGATAAAAATAAGCATTACCCAATAATAAATAAGGGTTTTTATACGTCGGATGAATCTCCGTAGCACGTAAAAGATGCGTAATGGCTTCTTTCATTTTAGCATTTTTAATTGCAACATTGGGTTCATTTTTAAAATGCTCAATGGTTTCACCACCCACTGAATTTTGTAATTTAGCGGAGTTTTGAGATACGTTAACATCCGTTGTAAAAATTGTATAATTGTCTTTCCAATCCGCATTTCTATTAATTGTTTTAACGCTAAATACAATTAAAATCACACTTAAACCAATTAAAGCGGGTTTCGGAATGTCTAGTAAATTATTGATGGTACTTAATTCAAACGTTTCCCTATTTAATTTTAAAGATTTAATCACTAACTGATTGATTAAAACACCAATCGCTAAACAAAAGCCCAATGATGGCATAAATAAAAAGCGTTCTGCCATGTTTGTACCAACTGGAAAAACGATGTTTGACACAATGGATAAAGTAATTAAAAAATACGCTATGCTAAAACTAATTAAACTGCGTTTTGCCCAACTTTTAAGCATTAAAACAATTAAACCAATGTACAAACCTACACTCATTAACACTTCCCAATTGTCAAAAGACATAATGTCCACGTGTCGCGGATAATAATCGTGCGTCAATTCAAAAGGCATAAATAACAACGCAATATATTTACCCAAAGTAAAAACAATCGTCGCTATTTTTTCGCTTACATCAAACGGAACATATTGATTACCAACAAGTTTTAAAAAAGGATTATTCATCAATTCAGTTTGCTCCGTCCCAAATTGTTGACCAATAACCGACCCCCTCAGTATCATAAACAAAACAGTCGCTACAATAAAAGGCAGCGTTTGTTTTATACTCTGAATTAAATCCGTATGGTAAAAAAAGTAAAAAATCAATGGAATAATCACCACAAATGTCACCGCATTTTCTTTTGATAATAAACCAATGAAAAAACAAATAAAAGCAAATAAAACGTTTTTAATATTTTGCGTTTCAAAGTATTTAATGGCAAACCAAACAGCAGACAAACTACCTAAAAGTGTCATTATTTCATCACGCCCTTTGATATTTGCCACCGCCTCCGTATGAATAGGATGCACCACAAACAATAAAGCCGTTACAAAAGCAATTAATGGATAATGGTTAATGGTTAATGGATAATGAATAATGGATAACGGGTTGTTACTTAATTGTGTCGCGTTTAATTTTTCATTTTTCATTTTTAATTCAATAGACCCCTCAGTATTGAACTTGTTTTTAAGTAATTTAAGCATTAAAAAGTAAATCAAAACACCCATAAACGCAAATAACAGCACGTTAATTAAATGGCCAACAAAGGGATTTTTACCGAATAATTGATACTCAAAAGCAAACATCAACAACGTAAAAGGCCGATAACGACCACCTGCTACAAGCGCGCCTTTACCTTCTTCTTTGAAAAAACCATAAAAGGTATCATTGCTCAAAATGCCGCCAAAACCAGACACGCCTTGCGTCGTGAACATATTTTCGGTAATAACAATGGCGTCATCTTGACAAAAATCATGAGTTAACGTATTGGCATACAATAAGAAAGAGATAGCAAAAATCAACCACGCGTGTAAACGGGTGTTGTGCATAAAACCAACAGGCGTATCAGCAACAATTGCTGTTTTAGCCGCTATTTGAGGTGTATCTAAAGGTTTATTAGCGATAGGTTTTTTATTAGGACGACTCATTTTTTTTTAATAATGAATAATGAATAATGAATAATGAATAATGAATAATGAATAATGAATAATGAATAATGTTACGCGGGTGTGATTTCGATTCGGAATTATCGGCTTTATGTCGCAAAATACTGAGGGGGTGTCAGATTTAGGAAATTTGCAAAATTTCCTAAATCTTTTGCCGCAA
>JAYSRS010000259.1:0-4996 GCA_043720935.1 Saprospiraceae bacterium | reverse complement strand
ACGATTTTCAAACAAAAAAACAACGTTGCCCCTTAAAGTTCTTTCTCGCACGCCTTTCGAGCGAAGCGAGCAATAAAGTATTACACATTTTATTCCTGCATTTCATCTAATAAATTGCCGACGAATTGCAATAAAAACGACCAATAAAAACGAGTAAAAAATGAAAAATGGAATGATGTATGGCAGTAAATTGAATGCTAACATAATCGTAATAATCAACAACTGAAACCCCAAACCGTAGAGCGAAACGAGGCTCATAAACCAGTTGGGAAAACGACGGCCTTTCGATGCATTTTTATCAAATTGATAGATAATTTTGTCAAAATGGCTGTAAAAAAGGGTGTAAAAGAAGAATAAAACGTTGACCGTCGCTTGCTTTTCACCTTTCAGAGCCGTCGGTGCTTTATCTTCAATGATACGACTTGTCGTGTCGCCACCTGCGTCTTTGTGGCGCAGGATGACGTAATAGTAATTGTACAACGTGCCTTGCAATTGAATACCTACGAAAGCCAAAAAAGTATAAAACCAAGAGCTATGTGAGATGTAGCAAATAGTGGCCAAAATCAAGGCGTTCAAAATAATGTCAAACGTAGAATCCAAATAACGCCCCGTGTAAGACGGTGTGTTTTTGATGCGCGACAACTCGCCGTCGGCGGCATCAAGAATGGATTTTAGGATTAAAAATGCGCCAGCCGCCCAATAATGTTCGGTCAACAAACAAGCAATGGCGATTAAACCTGAAATTCCAAAAGCAATTGTGACGTGAATGGGTGTAGCGGAAGTGTTTTTGAGCGATTCGGCAATCCATTTTGCAATGGGCCGCCCGTAGTCAGACAAATCGAGAAAACGATTGTCGGCGGATAACTTAGACATTCTAGAAATAGGTGTTATTTTTCACCTCGTGGATGGTTGTGTGTTCAATATAGAACGGAAAAAATCAAAATTTTCGGCAAATTTACCCCTTTATTGTGAAACGCCTCTCCAAAAGTGCAAAACTTTTGGAGAGGCGTTGTCTAATTGGCAAATTTGCTAGGCAGTCAAAAACTAGCGAACGACCAAAAACCCATATCTTTTTAATGGCCAATATCTGACCTATCACTTTCTATACACCTTCCCTTCGGAAGTCAACAACCACATTTCGAGACCCGTTGCGCGGAAATTTTGAATCACATTGGGCAAAACAGCTTTATTGTTGATTCTAAAAAGCACCGCTTTTTGGTTTATTTTTGTCAGAATTGGTGCTTTTTTTATGGTAACATCGCCATTATCGACGCTAAAATAACCATAATCACCGTTTGTCATACTAATCGGTGTGGCGACCGTTTTCAAGCTATCAAGCATTTGCGTAGCGACTTTATCGTTGCCTGAATCGTTGGCTAAAATGCCCCAAAAAGCGTTTTGTGGCACACGCAGTACTTGTTTTGACGCCATAATAATACCGTCTTCGTTGGCCATTTCGATGGTAAATTTGGCATCATCCACCTTCAGAGTGCCTTTATTAAACACAATATCTTTCAAGTTGATGTTCAAATCGTAAGGCGTGTTAGGTTGTAAAATTGGCATTTTGAGGGTATCACGAGCGGGTGCAATCGCGCCACAAGTAACGGGATAGGCCAAATTATTGAGCGTAATGCTGATTTTATTGGTACTCGTTATGAGGCCATAATTAATGCCTGTGCCGCCACATTCCTCGTTTTTGAGCGTTGCGACGTTGAGTTGCAGACCGCCGCCGAACTCGTCGAGGCGTTCCCACGGCTGAATTGTGAACTCTTTGTCCACGTCAACGATAACTTCTTTTGAATTTAAACCCGCGCAGCTTCCTAATAGTAAAAGTCCGAAAGCAAAAAATAATCCTGTTAATCTCATTTTCATACAATTATATTTTTATTGTGTCTTAACGTTTTTATTTTTGTTTGTGCTGCTACTCGCTCGGACGTTTTTTTTTATTGCCAAATATTATTCCTAAAATCCGAAGGCAACAGCGACCTAACACCTTATTTTAAGGAAACAAGGCAAAATTTAATTCTAAAACGCTGCTTTTTTTTATTTTGTAAGCACCAACTAAAAAGCGTGCAAGCTCCTTCGAAATAGGAACTTGCACGCAGAAAATAGGTTTTTTTTGACAATTTTAGCGAAAGCAACATTTACGAAATCTTAAAGGTTTCGTAAATGTGTGTGACTGCGTATAAATCATCAATCAAACGAAGCATAAGCAACAATTACTTAATCAGCAATATTTCGCCACCAAATTCGACTTTAAAACCTGCTTTAATTTTGTTGCGTTTGCGCGTTTCTATCTCGTCATTGACCCGCACTTCGCCGTTTGCGATAAACGTATTGGCTTCTCCACCCGAATTTACCAAGCCTACTACCTTCAATAGTTGGTTCAATTCAATGAATTCATGCCCGTTTAAGTCGAATTCGTAAGGTTTACCCTTTTTTTTCATTGTTATTTTTCTTTTTATTGATTTATACGTTGTTGAAATTGTGAGCAAAGCTACAATTAATTGGAGACTTTTCTTTTTAGAGAGCAACGGCCTTAAGCATCATGGGCCTTATGAATCCGAAATTTTCCGCATCAACCATTCAAATGGGCCATTTTTAAAGTATTTACACCAAATATAACTCAATAAAACGCTTAAAATAAACCATAAAACAGCATATTGAAGGATATAAATGGGTGGTGTCGGTGCGTCGTTTTGAGCGAAACCCGTGTAATTTTTATGCGTTAATTGCGCCAAAACAAGCATACCCAAAGTTAAATGAATGACATAATGCGAAAGCGTCATTTGCCCTATTTTAACTAATGCGTTTATCCATTTATTATCGGAAAAAGTGTTGCCAATAAACATACAAATCGCAATGACCATAAAAGCAAAACTTGCGGTTATCATCATAAAAGGTAAAAAGGTGGAAAATATTCACTCATTATATATTGCATAATTGGCGGACTAAATTGAGCATAAACAGCGTAATATCTAATGCTTTCAAACAAAATAAAACAGCATAAACCAATGATAAATACCTTTTTAATCACTATTTTATTGTGCCAATTTAGTTTACCCAAATACATACGCCCGTAAACAAATTTAAAAAGCGTGCTAACGGGTCATTTGATGGCCAAATTGAGCCAAAACAGAAATTAAAATTCACGATGTACATCCCAAAAATGGCATAAGCACGGGCTAAATCGAAACCGATAATTCTTTTATTGGGTATTAATTCACTCATAATTGATTTTAATTAATTGACTCATGTTACACAATGGCACACTGATTTGAGGGATACGACTGATTTGCACTTATTTTTTCGGAATCATCGGTTATTTATCGCAACGCAAACTTGACGCGGGTTTCAAACCCGCGTCAAGTTGTAACACGTTGCACGTATTTTAAGCAACTCGTTTTTTAATACGTGGTTTAATAATCAGTCGCAAGGCTTGGTCGAAAGTAACGTAACTCCACAGCCAATTGAAGAAAACGAACACTTTATTTTTGACACCAATCAATGAAAAAAGATGCACAATCAGCCAGACAAACCAAGCAAACGCCCCTTGAAAACGCCAAAAAGACAAATCAACCACCGCTTTGTGTCGGCCAATTGTGGCCATCGAACCGAGGTCGCTGTAAGTAAACGGCATCGTTTCTTTGGCTTTCGACAGGGCGATAAAATTTGCCCCCAAACGCTTGCCCATTTGAATCGCTACCTGCGCAACTTGCGGATGCCCTTCGGGAAATTTAGCTTCCGTCATATACGCAATATCGCCAATAGCAAAAATAGTATCGAAACCTTCAACCTGACATAAATTATTGATTTTCAAACGTTTGCCACGTACAAACGTTTCTGGTGGCAACCCATTGACGGGATTTCCGATGATACCCGCCGCCCAAATAACCTTGCGCGAGAGGAGCGTTGACCCATCTTTCATCGTTACAATTGACCCATCGTAATCCGTTACATAATTGCCATAAATGACTTTCACACCGAGTTTTCGGAGAAACGCATCGGCGGCTTTGCTCGCTTGTTCGCTCATTGTGTTCAGTACGCGGTCAGCCCCTTGCACCAAAATAATGTCCATGCGGCGATAATTCAACTCTTTGTATTCCTTGGGCAAAATATTTTCGCGCATTTCGGCAAGCGAACCCGCAATTTCAACGCCCGTTGGCCCACCTCCAACAATCACGACATCCATCAAAGACTCTTGCTCGGCTTGGTCGTTTGTCAACAAGGCTTTTTCGTAGTCTTCAAGGATAGAATTGCGTAAATACAAGGCTTCACTGACCGATTTCATCGGAATTACGTTGTCAATAATGCGTTGATTGCCAAAAAAATTGGTGTCCGCCCCTACCCCAACAACGAGATAGTCGTATTTCAAACGGCCTTTGTCCGTTTCGATGTATTTTTCCGAAGGGAACACTTGCAGCATTTCCGCTACACGAAACAAGACATTATCGGCCTTTTGAAACACTTTGCGGAACGGAAAAACGATGCTCGACGGCTCTAAACCTGCCATCGCCACTTGATAAAAAAGCGGTTGAAACTGATGGTAGTTGTTTTTGTCCAACAAAATAACTTGGTAGCTTGAATTGGCCAGTTTTTGCGCCAACGTCAGACCGCCAAAGCCGCCGCCGACAATGACAATCCGTTTGTAACCTGGGTCTGGAATATTTAAAGGCATGGATGCTTACGGAATGATGAATGATGAATTTGTAAATGACTGGCTATAAATGAATTGAAAAATCAAACCGCTCACTTCAATTCTTTTCAGTTACTTACGTCTTAGGGACGTGAAATAAATAAAAGCGTATTTTACTGGCTCTTTCTCGCTGCGCTCGAAAATCGCCATCTGAAGGATTTTTTAGGAGGCAGCTTGTTTTTTGAAAGAAAATCTACGATTTTCTTTCAATAAACAAGCTGCCTCCGATAGATTTTCTCCACGCACGCCTTTTTCGCGCAGCGAAAAACAGTGTGTATGAAAATACGCTTTTATTTATTT
>JAYSRS010000258.1:0-4999 GCA_043720935.1 Saprospiraceae bacterium | reverse complement strand
TCTATTCTCTTATTTTATTGTCTTGTTAACCATAAAAGTAAAGAGAATAGGGGGAATATTTTTTTTTAACTTAACAAGCCAGTTTGAAACCCGCGTCAAGTTGTAACTAATTTAAAATCAATTATTTATGAAAATTAGCGACCCCTCAGTATTCTTATAAATAATTTGGTCAATTCACTTATATCCTAATAACTCAATATCTCAATATCTTATTTTTATGACAGTCAACGATAAAATTGCCGCACTTCGGCAACAAATGCACATTCACAACATTGCGGCGTATATTATTCCGTCGAGCGACCCACATTTGTCGGAATATTTTGCCGACCGCTACAAATCTAGGCATTGGCTCTCGGGTTTTATGGGTTCGGCAGGAACGGCTGTTGTGACGGCAGACCACGCGGGCATTTGGACGGACAGCCGTTATTACACGCAATGCGCGCAGCAAATTGCGGGAACGGCTTTTGAAATGCACAAACAGGTCGTGCAAGGTGCACCCGAACATTGTGATTGGGTGGCCGACAATTTGCCTTCGGGTAGTGTGGTGGGTTGCGATAGCGAACTGTTTTCAGTCGCTCAAATTCGTTCTATGAAAATCCAATTCAATAAGAAAGGATTGACTTTGGTCACAAATGCCGATTTGATTACCCCAATTTGGAAAGACCGTCCTGCATTGCCAACTGCACCCATTTTTGAGCATGAGGCTATTTTTACGGGTAGAACAAGGACGGAGAAACTGACGGATATTCGTCAAAAAATGGTTGCGTTAGGGGCTAATTATCATTTAGTTACGACGTTTGATGACATTGGTTGGACACTCAATTTACGCGGCTCGGATGTCGAATGCAATCCCGTTTTTATTGCGCACATGGTCATCGGTTTGGATTCGTGTAGCTTGTTTGTTGACCGTGGAAAAATCGCTGAAACGCTCAAAAATACGCTCAATACTGAGGGGGTCTTCTTACATCGTTATGATTCGATTGATGCCTATTTAGCGAAGCTAAAAGCCGATGATACCATCGTTGTGGATGATGCAAACGCCAATTATGCCTTGTTTTCAAAGATAAAAAAAGCTAAAATCGTTGAAGAATCGACGTTTTCAATTTTGATGAAAGCCGTTAAAAACCCGACAGAACAAGACCACATTCGTCAAGTAATGGTAAAAGACGGCGTGGCTTTGACCAAAAGTTTTATGTGGCTCGAACGGACGCTTGACAAACAGACCGTTACGGAATACGAAGTGGCGTCGATGATTGCTCAATATCGCAGTGACCAACCACATTATTACGGCGAAAGTTTTGACGCTATCATCGGTTACAAGGACAACGGGGCGATTATGCACTACAAACCCGAAGCGCACAACTCCGCAACGATTGAAAAATCGGGGATGCTGTTGCTCGATTCGGGCGGTCAATATGCCGACGGTACGACGGACATCACGCGCACAATCTCGCTGGATGGTAAGCCGACTGCGACGCAAAAACGCGATTTTACCCTCGTTTTGAAGGGGCATATCGGTTTGGCGATGCTCAAATTTCCCGAAGGGACGAAGGGTATTCAGATGGATATTTTGGCGCGGCAACACCTGTGGCAATACGGTTTGAATTTTGGCCACGGCACGGGTCACGGCGTCGGTTTTTTTATGAACGTGCATGAGCCGCCGCAAGGTTTTGTAACGGGTTTGAACGCCCGTGGAAAGACGGAACAAATGGTCGGTATGTTGACCTCAAACGAGCCAGGGTTTTACAAAGTAGGCGAATATGGCATTCGGATTGAGAATTTGGTCTTGGTTGTTGAAGCAGAGGAAACGGATTTTGGTAAGTTCCGCGCTTTTGAAACCGTCACTTTGTTTCCGATGGACGCCGCTTTGATTGATAAAAAATTGTTGACCGAGGCCGAAACAAAATGGCTCAATAAATACCATAAACGGGTCTATAAAGCCTTGAAACCGCATTTGGATAAGGTGGAAAAGGCGTGGTTGAAGGGAAAATGTAAGAAAATCTAAGCGGTTTCGGATGTTGATTAATATAGGTCAAATCTGATATTTAGAGCAATTTTATATTCCACAAACAAGATTACTGTACAAATTCAAAATGGCCCACAGATTGGACAGATACGACAGATTTTACATTGATTTTTTTAGACGTACACGACAAAAATTAGTGTAAATCAGCCTAATCAGTCTAATCTGTGGCCCATGTCGTGCAAAATGTACAGGAGTATTTCCAAAAACTTAAAATTATTGAGTAGTACGTTTTATATATTTTTAGAAAATCTGACGCGGGTTTCAAACCCGCGTCAGATTGGAATTCATTTAAAATCAATTAATTGCAATAAAATTTTAATTCTGAAAATATATAAAACGCACTACTGAGGGGTATCTTATTGCGGCGTAGCTGCCAGACCTTGGTAATATTATGTACCAAGCCTGATTTTTAAGGCGGTGTAACCGCTAATGAGCTTGTTTAGCGGTTATACCGCCTTAAAAATTAGACTTAGATTGTAGCGTTACCGAGATTTTGCAGCTACGCCGCAATGTGCTTTATACGTTGATAATTCATAATTTTAATACATTTTCGATTGTGTAACTTCTAAAAGTTATCAAATCTTTTTACTTTTGCGGCGTTCCAATGTCTTTTCGACTTGGATAGATGGGTTTAATTCTAATTTATAATAAAATTTTAAAACAGAAAAAAAAATGAGCGGTACATCTCACAATAAAGATTTTGCAGGTAACAACAACGGTAGCTTTTTCATGAAGTTTTTGTTGGGTATGATTCTTTTTGTCCTACTTGTAGGCTATATTCTCGGTCAGAACTTCAATTCTGTGCCACTTGCAAAGTAAAAAATGGTTATTGGTTATCAACCACTAATCATTAACAAAAAAAGCAGTTGATACTGAGGGGTTTCCTTTTGTATCAACTGCTTTTTTTTGCTTCGTAAAAAATAGCGACCTTATACCGTACTTATCGATGCAAGGAGGACAGCATAGATAATGATGACGAGAAGAATACTCGCACCAAGTCCCCACCAAGCACCTTTTCTCGTTTTTTCTTCGTCTTCAAACGCGAAATAAGCGATTAAAACGCCGATAATGCCTAAGAAAAAGCCCAAAAGGAAACCAATGCCGAAGCTACCGTCACCACCGCCTCTTTTCTTAGCGATTTTCATCGCCAATTTTTGCTTCCAGTTAAGTTTGTGGCCCAATTTTTCTTCCATTTGAGCAACTGTCAAAGTAGCGATTTCCGCTTTTGTTACTTTAACTGTTTTTGCTTTTGGAGTTGTTGTGGCTACGACCGAAGCGGTGCTTGGCGTGTTGATGATGGCGTAGCTGTTGTTGAACATAGTCAACAAAAAGACGAGTGTCAAAATTGAATAAAGTTTCTTCATTTTGATTACAGTAATTAGATGAGTTACAATGCCTACTCTGAACGCTTTTCGGCTGCCGCGTATCAAGTTTTAGTAAAACATGATAGCGCAAAGTTAGCTTTTGTATTGATTTATTCACCTATACGAGGCATTTTTTTTTCAGAAGACCTCATTTTTTTGCTTAAAAACAAAGTAAATGGATGGAGAAAAGTGTTTTTTAGGTTCATTTTTTGATATTCGGCGCATTTTTCTTTGGTTTTTACTAACAAAAACCCAACAACTTATCATTGTCGGGTTTTCGAACTGTAACGGAAAACTTATCCTATGCCTAAGATAATTGCTACAAAACTAAAGGAATTTTTCGACATCTGCAAGTGGCAAACCAAAAGCATCCGCAACACCTTTGTAAACAACATCGCCATGAATAATATTTAAACCCAATTTTAAATCTTTTCGGTCGCGGCAAGCGGCTTGCCAACCTTTATCGGCGAGTTGTAAGGCGTACGGTAATGTAGCATTCGTCAAGCCCAAAGTGGAGGTATAAGGCACAGCCCCTGGCATATTTGCGACGCAATAATGCACCACATCGTCAATAATATAAGTCGGGTCAGCGTGCGTCGTGGCGTGCGTTGTTTCAAAACAACCGCCTTGGTCAACCGCCACATCGACCATAACTGTTCCTGGCCGCATCAATTTGAGCATATCGCGGGTAATCAAATGCGGTGCTTTTGCCCCGGGAATCAAGACCGCGCCAATAATCAAATCGTGCGTAGCAATCAAACGGCGAATGTTGTACTCATTTGAAAACATTGTAATAACATTGGCGGGCATAAACTCGCTCAACTGACGCAAACGCGGTAAACTGATGTCCAGTAAAGTAACTTGTGCGCCCAATCCAGCCGCCATTTTAGCCGCTTGCATCCCAACGATGCCACCGCCCAGAACCAAGACTTTGCCTGGCTCAACGCCCGGGATGCCGCCGAGCAAAACGCCCCGTCCTTTGACAGGTTTTTCTAAATATTTCGCCCCTTCTTGAATCGCCATGCGCCCCGCGACCTCACTCATCGGAATCAACAAAGGCAACGAACGGTCAGGCATTTCGACTGTTTCGTAGGCCAAACACACTGCACCACTCTTAATCATAGCGTGTGTCAAGGTTTCGCCCGAAGCAAAATGAAAATACGTGAACAACAAATGATGCGATTTTATGAGTTTATACTCTTGTTCAATCGGCTCTTTGACCTTCATAATCATTTCGGCCATCTCGAAAATGGCTTCTGGCGTCGGCAAAATCTTGCCACCTGCCTCTACATAATCCGCATCATCGAAACCTGAACCGACGCCCGCCGTTGTTTCGATATAGACGCTGTGACCGCGACGGGTCAACTCCATCGCTCCCGCAGGAGTGAGCGCAACGCGATTTTCGTTGCTTTTAATTTCTTTTGGTACGCCGATAACCATGACTTAGGCTGTTGAATTAAAAATTAAGAATTAAAAATCGGAATTATCGGTTTTATGTCGCAAACTAATTTTTAAGTAAAAAATGGTGTTTTTGCGGCAAAAGATTTAGGAAATTTTGCAAATTTCGGGATGTTTCATTTATCATTTTACAGTTTGCACACATTTAAGA